>DASWMR010000193.1:0-2058 GCA_036399635.1 Actinoplanes sp.
GGCGCGGCGCCGGCCTGCGAAGAGGCGCCCACCTGCGCGGCGGGGCCACCCTGCGCGGCGGGGCCGGCCTGCGCAGACGTGCCATCCTGCGGTGCGAAGCCACCCTGCGCGGTGGCGCCATCCCGCGGAACAAAGCCACCCTGCGCGGTGGCGCCGGCCTGCGGAGACGCCGGTCCCTGCGGGAACCCGCCTCCCGCGGCCGGTGGGGTCGCGGACGGGGCTCCTGGGGCGTACCGACCGGCGGCGTCGGGCGCCGTGAAGTGCGCCGGCACCGGGGGTGTCTGGGCCATCGGTGTGCGGACCGGCAACCCGCCAGGCGAACTCGGGCCACGCTCCGGGCCGGGGTTTGACCAGGCCGGTCCTCCGGGCGTCGCGCCGGCCGGGCTCGAGCTACCGGCGGACATCGAACTGCCCGGCGTTGGACTACCCGGGTTTGGACTACCCGGGGTTGGACTGCCCGGCGTCGGACCGGTGCTCGAGTTGGGCACGGTCGGCGAGTGGTATGCGGACGGAACCGCCGCCCCCGGAGGCGGCGAACCGGCGGGGCCGTGGGGTGTCGCAGGCAAACCTAGCTGAGCCGGAGCGCCCGGATAGCCAGCGGATGACGGACCAGCCTGGACCGATGAGGTCGGGGTCCGAGCAGGCAGACCGCTCGGCATGACCCCACTCGGGGTGCGGAGCGGCAGGCCACCCGGACCGGTCTGCGGCTCACCGGGCCGCCCCGGCGTAAACCCGGGCGACGGCGGGGAGAAGGGCGGGGCTGACCCAGGCGACACCGAACCGGCCGGGGTCGGGGCAGGGTGCTGCGAATACGAACCCGCCGGGGTCGGGGCAGAGTGTTGCGGGTAGGCAGCCGTGGGCGCCGAAGCAGCCGCCGGATTGCCGGCCGGCGGCACGGACGGCGACGCGTACGCTTGCGGGCCGGCAGCTGATGCTGCCGCCGGATAGTGCGGATAGCCACCCTGGGCCGGACCGGGCGGGGCGGCATCGGGCCCGGTAGGACCGCCTGGCCGACCGTCCGCCTGCCCCCGCTGAGCCGCAGCCGCGTTAGCCGCAAGCGCCGCAGAGTGCCGATCGTCGACCATGCCCGGCGCGGTCTCCCGGCCCGGCCCCCGGGTCGGGAGCCTCAGGTCGCCGCGGGACAGCTGGGCGACGAACCAGGCCGGCAGGTATCCCTCGATCGGCAGGCCGGGGTTGACCGCCAGCCACCACTCGAGATTGGGCCAGGTACTCGCCAATTCCGCATAGGGGACGCGCCGGGCGGAGCCGCTGTAATCAGCCAGGCAGGCCTCGAGCGCCTCCGATGACGTGAAGGCCAGAACGTGCGTGCGACCGCCGGTGCTCCAGGTGCCCCAGCCCAGCGGGCTACGACCCGCGAGCGCGTCGGCGGAGACGGGTAGCAGCAGGTCAACGCCGGAGAGGATGCGAAAGTAGGATTCCTGGTCGTCGGTGCGCAACGCATCGCGCATTGCCACCTCGGCGTCCGTAGCCGGTTGCCACTCGGACACGTTCACTCTCCCAACGCGCGCGAACGAGACCATCTCAACGCGTACAACCTACAAGGTCAGGCGGCGATCACAATGGGCGGCGGTGTGCTGAGCGGCAAGTCGAGCCGACGGCACCCCCGCTGGGTGCCCGGAAATGATCCGGTACCAGCGAATCAGTCACCTGGTGCGATCACTCAATGACTGATCGTAGCCGAGTCGGCAGGCCTGGCACGAACGCGATCGGGCGACATTTAACGCGCAAGAACGGACCAAACGGTCAACGGCCGGGGATAGTCGCTAAAACTGGTCCGGCCGTCGATCGTTGGCGGCAGTCACTGGAAGCGCGCCGTTGCCTGCTTCTCGGTGCTGATGTAGTCCTCCGTCGAGTGGTCGACCGCGGACTTGATGTTCTGCAGGATGCGCTGCAGGTCTTGGGAGGCCGAGCGCCACTTCCGCTGCCGGGCCTCGTACGCCTCACGCGCCTCGCCGTGCCAGGTGTCCACCAGGGGACGAGCGTCCCGCTCGAGCTGGTCGAGCTGCGAAGTCAGCGACCGCACTGCCTTCAGGATGT
>DASWMR010000194.1:0-6706 GCA_036399635.1 Actinoplanes sp.
GAGCAGGGTCGCGCCGATGATCTTGTCGTCGCGGATCACGATTGACTTGAACGTGCCACGCCCCGGCTCGGAGAAGACGATGTGCTCGTCGGTGTCCCTCTCCGGCCCGAGCACCCCCATCGAGGCGACGTCGACGCCGGCCACCTTGAGCTTCGTGGCGGTCTGCGAGCCGTGGTAGGCAGCCTGCAGGTTGGTGCCGGTGATGTGGTCGGCGAGCACCTTGGCCTGATCCCACAGCGGAGCGACCAGGCCGTACGTCTCGCCGCGGTGCTGGACGCACTCGCCGACCGCGTAGATGTCGTCCTCGTCCTGGCAGCGCATCTGGTCGTCGACGACGATCGCCCGCTCCACCACCAGGCCGCTGGCCGCGGCCATCTCGGCGTTCGCCCGGATGCCGGCCGCCACCACCACGACGTCGCAGTCGATCACCCGGCCGTCGCCGAGTTTCACCCCGGTCACCGCGTTCTTGCCGAGGATCTCGGTGGTACGCGCGTCGACCACCACCTCGATGCCGAGCTTCTGCTCGATGGTGGCCTGCAGCGTCTTGCCGGCCACGTCGTTGAGCTGCGCGTTCATCAGGTGGCCGGCCGCGTGCACCAGAGTCACGTGCGGGAGGTGGTTCTGCAGGCCGCGGGCCGCCTCCAGGCCCAGCAACCCGCCGCCGATCACCACGGCGCGCTCGTGCTCCTTGGCGTACCGGATCATCGAGCGCGTGTCGTCGAGCGTGCGGAACGCGAAGACACCCTGGTGGTAGCCGCGGCCGGGGCGGTGGATGCCGGGGATCGGCGGGACGAATGCCCGGCTGCCGGTCGCGATGATCAGCTTGTCGTACGGGGTCGCGGTGCCGTCGGTGCCGTAGACCATCTTGGCGAACCGGTCGATCCGCTCGATCCGGGTGCCGGTGTGCAGCGTGATGCCGTTGTCCGCGTACCAGGAGAGGTCGTTGAGGAAGATGCCGTTCTCGTCCTCCACGCCGGCCAGGACGTTGGACAGCATGATCCGGTTGTAGTTGCCGTACGGCTCATCACCGAACATCGTGATGGCGAAATCGCCGCGCCGGGCGAGAATCTCCTCGACCGTGCGGGCGCCGGCCATCCCGTTGCCGATGACCACGAGGCGCTCCGTCATCAGACCTCCACCAGACCCAGGTCGATGATCACCGTGCCGGTCACCCCGGCGGGGGCGGCCAGCCACAGCTCCACCGAGGTACCGGAGATCAGGTCTTCGACCACTCGCAGCGGTACGTGCACGTCGCTCTTCGCGCCGATCGGGAAGTAGCGCATCGGCCGGCCGTCGCGCACCAGCACCGCGCTGACGAGTTCCGCCGAGGCGTTGCCGCCGCGGAAGTAGACGGCCTGCGTCGAGACGCCGTCCGGGACCACGTAGGACAGCTCGGGACCGAGTGGGGCGGGCCGGTCGAGACCCTTGCCCTCGAACGTGTAGACGCCTTGCAAGAAGCGCGGAGTCGAGTTCACCTGGAATCGGTTCCTTCCTGGGGTTCGGGAGTATCGGCGGGTTCGGGAGTATCGGCGGGTTCAGGAGTGTCGGCGAGATGGCGGGCCAGCGCGACCGCGCAGGCCTTGAAGGCGGGCATCCGGGAGTGCGGGTCGAGGGCCGGGTTGGTCAGCGCGTTCGCGCCGGGCCAGTGGAACGGCGCGAAGACGGTGTCCGGGCGGATCCCGTCGCTGAGCCGGGCCCGCAGCACCGCGGCGCCGCGGCGGCTGCGCAGCTCGACCAGGTCGCCGTCGGCGATGCCGTGCCGGCGGGCCAGGTCGGGGTGGATCTCCGCGCGGGCCTCGGGCAGCGCCACGTTGAGCGCCTTGACCCGGCGGGTCTGGGTGCCGCTCTGGTACTGCTGCATGTTGCGGCCGGTGGTGAGCACGTACGGGTAGAGGCGGTCGGGCATCTCGGCCGGGTCTCGGTGCTCGACCCGGACGAACTTGGCCCGGCCGTCCGGGGTCGGGAAGCCGTCCGCGAACAGTCGCGGCGTGCCCGGGTGGTCCTCGGCCGGGCAGGGCCAGAAGACCCCGTCCTCCGCCTCGATCCGCTGGTAGGTGATGCCGGCGTAATCGGCGATCCCGCCCGCGCTGGCCCGGCGCAGCTCATCGAAGACGGCCCGCGGCTCGGCGGTGAAGAACTGGCCGCGGCCCAGCCGGCCGGCCAGCTCGGTGAGCATCTCCAGGTCGGTCTTCACGTCCGGCGGCGGCGGCAGGGCCCGCTTGCGGCGCAGCACCCGGCCCTCCAGATTGGTCATCGTGCCCTCCTCCTCGGCCCACTGGGCGACGGGGAGGACGACGTCGGCGAGCTCCGCAGTCTCCGAGCGGAAGATGTCCGAGACGACCAGGAAGTCGAGCGCGCCGAGCCGGTCACGGACCCGGTTGCTGTGCGGGGCGGAGACCACGATGTTGCTGGCCAGGACCATCAGCACGCGGACGCCGTCCGGGGTGCCGAGGCGGTCGATCATCTCGTACGCGGAGAGCCCCGGCCGGGGCAGCTCGTCCGGGTCGATCCCCCACACCGCGGCGACGTGCGCCCGGGCGGCGGGGTCGTCGAGCTTGCGGTAGCCGGGCAGCTGGTCGGCCTTCTGCCCGTGTTCCCGGCCGCCCTGCCCGTTGCCCTGCCCGGTGATCGTCCCGTAACCGGAGTACGGCCGCCCGACCAGGCCGAGCGCCAGGGCGAGGTTCAGGTACGCCTGCGCGGTGTCGGTGCCGTTGCTGTGTTGCTCGGCGCCGCGGGCGGTGAGAATGATCGACGGCTTCTCGGTGCCGAGCAGCCGGACGGTCTCGCGCAACTTGGTCTCCGGTACGCCGGTCATCCGCTCGACCCGCTCCGGCCAGTACGCGGTGACCGCCGCCCGCACCGCGTCGAAGCCGGTGGTCCGGTCCCGCACGTACGCCTCGTCGACCAGCCCTTCCCGGATCGCGATGTGCAGCATTCCGTTGGCCAGCGCGAGATCGGTGCCGGGCAACGGCTGCAGGTGCAGGTACGCGCCCGCCGCGGTGTTGGTGCGCCGCGGGTCGACGACGATGTGCCGGGCACCGGCCGCCCGGCCGGTGTCCAGGTACTGCATGGACGGCGGCATGGCGTCGGCCGGGTTCGCACCGACCAGCAGCACGGTCCGCGCCTCGGCCACGTCGGCGAGCGGGAACGGCAGCCCGCGGTCGATGCCGAGTGCCCGGTTCGCCGCGGTGGCCGCCGACGACATGCAGAACCGTCCGTTGTAATCGATCATCGCGGACCGCAGCGCGACCCGGACGAACTTGCCCAGCGCGTACGCCTTCTCGTTGGTCAGCCCACCGCCGCCGAACGCGCCGACGCTGTCCCGCCCGTACGTCTCCTGACTTTCTTGAATTGCCCCCGCAATCAGCGTGAGCGCCTCGTCCCAACTGGCCTCGCGTAGCGGGCTGGTGCGATCTCCCGGCTCCTTGCGGATCATCGGGGTCAGCAGCCGTTCGGGGTGATCGAGCAGGTCAGCCGCGGTGAAGCCCTTGGCGCACAGGCCGCCCTTGTTGACCGGGAATTCGCGCGGCTCGAGTTTCACCCTGGGTATTTCCGGGGTCAGCGTCATCCCACACTGCAGGGCGCAGTAGGGGCAATGCGTATCGGTCGCCGTCACATTCCATATGCTTGTCGGCGATTGTTTTACCCAGTGACCGCCGCCGTTGCGTGCATGTTCGGAAAACCTTACAAAGTCCCGGCGACCGATGTGAGGAGCGCCGACTCGAAGCGGTGCAGCACAAGATCGGCGACGGCTGGGTCGTGGCAGAGCGGCGGCGTCACCGAGTCGGCGCCGGCCGCGTGCAGGGTGCGGTAGAACAAGCCGTCGGCGAGCAGGTAGGCGGCGATCGCGATCCGGCGCGCTCCGCCGGCGCGCAGCCGGGCCACCACGTCGGCGACGCGCGGCTGCGGCCCGGCGGCGTACCCGACGTGCGCTCCGCCGGGGATCCGGGTGGCCAGCTCATGGATGTCGGCCCGCCAGCCCGGGTCCGAGGACCCGGCGGCGGCGAGCACCACCGCGTCGGCCGGCGGCAGGTGCCGGGTCATGCTGTCCAGCAGTACGTCGTCCGGGCCGAGCGCCGGAGCCACCCGGATCGCGGTGCCCGCGACCGCCTCGGCGATGTCGACGCGCACGTGGTAGCCGGTGGAGAGCAGCAGCGGCACGACGACCGCCTCCCGCTCGGTCGCCCGCACTTCGGTGACCAGGTCACCAATGCGGGGCTGCTGCACGTCGACGTGACCGAGCCGGATGTCCAGGCCGGGCCGCCGCCGGGCGACCTCGGCGACCAGGCCGCGGATCTCGGCCTGCCCGGTCGCCGACCGGGTGCCGTGCGCGACCGCCAGCAGCGTCGGCCCGCTCCCCTTGCTCTGCTCACCAATACGCACCACGTCGTCACCCCGGGCGTGTTTGCTCTGCTCACCAATACGCACCACGTCGCCCGACTCGGCGTGTCTGCGCTGCTCACCTGTCCGGAATTGGGGCGTCATCGTGGGCCTTTCTCGAGGTGCCGGGAAGAGGACCGCGTCGTTGCGGAGGGTGGGGCGGCTCAGGCCGCCGGGTCGTCGACCCGCAGGCGGTAACCGCGTTTGATCACCGTCTCGATGTGCCGGCCGGAGCCGAGCGCGGTGCGCAGCCGGGCCACCGCCACGTCGACCGCGTGCCCGTCGTTGCCGCGCGGCAGGGCCGCGATCAGCTGCTCCTTCGAGACGACCACGCCGGGCCGGGCGGCGAGCGCGCCGAGGATCGCCATCGCGGCCGGCGCGAGGGTGTGCGGTACCCCGTCGATGAGCACCGCGTGCCCGCGGAGTTCCAGGGTGGCGCCGGCCACCGGTAACTTGAGCGACCGGCGGGGTAACTCGTCGGTGACCGTCTTGATCAGCGCGCCGAGACGGTACCGCTCGGGCATCACCACCGGGATGCCCCGGTCGATGAGCGGGCCCGCGGTCACCGGGCCGACGCACGCGGCGAGGGTGTCCGTGCGGAACCGGTCCAGCACCATGTCCTCGTCGGCCCCGGCCAGATGCAGGAACGCCTTGACCGCGGGCGCGCTGGTGAACGTCACGGCGTCGATCTGCCCGGTGCCGATCTGCTCGACCAGCCGGCGTACCGGGGTGACGTCGGTCGGCAGTACCCAGCGGTAGACCGGGACCTCGACCACCGCCGCGCCCGCCGCCCGCAGGGCGGCGACGAAGTCGGTCTGCGCCTCGCCGTGTTCCTGCACCACGATCCGGTGCCCGGCGATGCCCTCGGCGACCAGCCGCTCGAGGATCTCCTCGGACGCCTCGGTCTTGGCCGCCCAGTCCTCGACCAGCCCGGCCGCCCGGATAGCGCCGCACGGTTTGGGGCCGCGCGCGATGATCCGGGCCCGGCCGAGCACCTCGCGCAGCGTCTCGGCCAGGCCCCAGCCCTCGGCGGCCTCCAGCCAGCCGCGGAAGCCGAAGCCGGTGGTCGCGACCACCAGGTCGGGCTCGAGCCCGATGCAGGCCAGGGTGGCCGCGTGCAGGGCGTCGTCGTTGACGAGTGGGACGATGGAGATAGCCGAGGCAGTGACGACCCGGGCACCCCGCCGCTGCAGCAGGGTGCACATCTCGTCGCGCCGCCGCTCGGCGGTCACCGCGACGGTGAAGCCCGTCAGAACGCCCTCGCTCATCGAATCCCCATCCGCACGTTGTTGCCGTCAGGGTTCCCAGGCCTGATTTCGGTTTCGTCTGTCCTACGTTTCGTGCACGTCAACGCCGACTCACAACCCTGCATGATCTTCGGTGATGGCGGCATACCTGCTCAGGGGCGTGTGCGGACGCTCCGGCGGGGCTCAGCGGAGGCCGTCGTCGGCCTCCTCGAGGATCTGGCGGACGGCGGCGAGCAACCGGAAGATCTCGATCCGGGCGTCCAGGAAACCTATCCGGTAGTCGCAGCCGGTTCGGTGGTCGGCGGCCCGGGCCGGGTCGCGGTGACCCGCCATCCCGTCGAGCCAGCCGGTGAAGTACGCGTGCAGGAGGTCTTCCATCCGCTCAGCGCGCCTGGTCGGTCTCGCCGGACGGGTTCTTCGCGTCGAGCGCCTTTCGGACGGCCGCGATGAGGTCGACCTCGAACGCCTCCATCTGCCCGTCGACGATGCCGACCAGGTAGTCGGCGCCGGTGCCCGGTTCAGCGGCCCGCTCGGTGTCGTGCCGGCCGCCCGACCCGTCGGCCCGTCCCGCGTCGTAGGCCTGCAGGGCATCGTCCACGATGAGCCTCCTCGAACGCCTTCGCCGCGCGTCCGAGCGCAGTCACCGCGGCCATGATTCCCTGCCCGGCGACAACCGCCCACCGGCCGATCCGGCCGGCCGGAAATCCTCAAGTTCAAGGTCAAGTCCCCGGCCGGGCAATTTCGGCGCACCGGGCGGGTCCTCCGCGCCGGCCGAAGGACCAGGCGCAGCACCGCGCGGCGTGGCCGGCCAGCCCCGGGCCCGCGGTCACCGCCGCCGAACCGCCCCAGCTACTGCCGGGTCTACTGCCGGCACGGAGCCCGCGGGGCGAGATTGCGCGGCGGCGGGCGGCCCCACGGCGTACGAAAGCTCGTAAGTTCTTTGCCATGGTGGTTGACCTGGATCTGACCGGGCGCACGGCGCTGGTGACCGGCGCCGGCAGCGGGATCGGCAAGGCATGCGCCGAGCGGCTCGCCGCGGCCGGCGCCTCGGTGCTGGTGGTGGACCTCGACGAGGCCTC
>DASWMR010000195.1:0-8179 GCA_036399635.1 Actinoplanes sp.
ACGAGCCGCGGTGCCATCGACGCAACCGTGGTGAAGTCGAGCCACCGCCCGGAGTGCGGCCGGAAGGGCCGGAACGCCCGGATGTCGCCGGTCAGGGCGGTGAGCCGCACCTCGACCGCCGCACCGACCGGGCCGGTCTGCTCCACGCACTGGTCTGGGCCGTAGCAGCCCATCCCACCACCCCAGCTCTCGCCGATCGGCGCGGCGCCCTCGTTGACCGGCCGGACGCCGGGCTCGCCGATGATCGCCGACAGCCCGAGCATGGCCACCGCGTCGGACCGGCCCCGGACGGCGCTGATCATGATGGGTGCCGCGCCCGGCACCGGCGGGATCTCGGCCACCCGGGTGCCGTCGACACCCGCGGTGAGCTCGAGGTCGGCGAGCAGCGCGCGCTCCGCGATACTCGCGCCGGCCTGCACCACGACCACGGCGAGCACGCCGAGGAAGAGGCTCACCATGGAGAGCAGGGTGCGTAGCTTGCGGGCCCGGATGCCCTGGATGCCGATGATCAGTGAGGAGCGGAACCGGCCGGACAGCCGCATCATGCCGGCACCCGCTCGGTGAGGACGCCATCGACCAGGTCGTGGATGCGGCCCATCCGCGCCGCGTGGTCACGGTCGTGGGTGACCAGGATCAGGCCGCAGTCCCGCTCGGTCGCCGCCAGCAGTGCCTCGATCACCACGGTGCCGGTCTCGGTGTCCAGAGCGCCGGTCGGCTCGTCGGCCAGCAGCACCCGGGGCCGGCGCACCAGCGCCCGGGCGATCGCGACCCGCTGCTGCTCGCCGCCGGACATCCGGGCCGGCCGGTTCTTCGCCAGGTGCGCAATGCCCACCTCGTCGAGGGCCTCCAGCACCCGGGCGCGACGCTCCCGGCGGGGCAACCAACCCTGGCCGTTGACGAGCGCCATCGACACGTTCTGCGCCGCGGTCAGGTGCTTGAGTAGGAAGAACCGCTGGAACACGAAGCCGAAGTGCGAGCTGCGCAGCCCGGCCGCCCGGCGTTCCGGCAGCCGGCTGATGTCCTGCCCGGCGAGCAGGTAGCGGCCCTCGTCGGCCCGGTCGAACAGGCCGATGACGCTGAGCAGGGTGCTCTTGCCCGAGCCGGAGCGGCCGACGATCGCCACGCTCTCGCCGGCCTGCACGGTGAGGTCGACACCGTCCAGGATGGTGCGCGGCTGCTCCTGCCCCTTGAGGACCTTGGTGATGCCGGTGAGCTCGATCAGCGGTTCGGTCATCCCGCCCCTCCCTTGCCGCTTACCGGGCCGTCCGGGCCGTCCGGGCCGGGTGCAGCGGTCGGCAGGTCGGGCCCGGGAATGGCGATCGTCTCGTCCCCGCGCAGGCCTTTCTTGATCTCGATGACCTTGCCGTCGGTGATGCCGAGGACCACGTCGACGGTCTTACGGGTGCGGTCCGCGCCGACCACGTCGACCTTGCCGCTGCCCTGGGCCCCGGCCACGGCTTCGACCGGCAGCACCAGCACCTTGCTGGCCTTGGCCGTGATCACGTCCAGGGTGACCGACGCGCCGTTGATCAGTTTGATCTCCTCGGGGGCGGTGCAGACGAGCCGCAGGCCGGTCGACTCCGACCCGGTGTTACCGGCGCCCGGTTCCTCCGGCCGGGCCCCCATCGCGGGCTGGCTGGGCTGGCCCGGCTGCTGCGTCAAGGGAGTGGTCGGCGGTGGCTCCGGGATCGTGCCGGCCGGCAATGCCGCGATCGTGCCCAACGCCGTACACGCGAAGGGTCCTGGTCCGTTCTTGATCTGCCCTCGCACGTTGCGCACCGCGCCGGAGATGCGGTAGGCCTGCGCGCTGTCGATGTCTGCGACGATGCCGTAACCCGCATGCCGGGCGGAGACGATCGGCATGCCGGCGGTGACCTCGGCCCGGTCTGCCATCAGCCGGCCGGCCAGCAGCGAGTCCTTCGGGATCTCGACCCGGCGGGGCAGGTCGCCGTCCCATACCGTCGCCACCCAGATCGGCCGGGTTGCGGCGACGGTCATCGGCGACCGGTCGACGAAGCGCAGCTCACCGTCGGCGGGCGCGACGATGCCGAACACCGGGTTGATCTCCACCTTTCCGGCCAGGCTGATCTGGTTGGTCAGATCCTGCCGCTTCGGCTTCACCGTGGTGAGCACCGTGCCGCGCGCCTCGAGGCCCGGCGTCTGCGCGGTCTGCGCCGGCGACGAACAGCCGCACAACGCCAAGACCACCGAAACAACCGAGCCTGTACGGGCAAGCCTGCGTCTGTCCACCACATCTCCTTTGCCTGGCCATCCGGGTAGCTCGGGTGGGCAGCGAGAAACGTGGATCCAGCCCGGCCGACGAGACGGTACCGAGACCACGCAAACACTGGGCCGACGGTTTTCGGTGGTGGATGCATCTGGGCTCGTGAATTTTGCGTATCCCCTGGTACGCGCCTCGTCCACCGGGAGGCGCCGAGTTAGGGAGAGACCGTGACATGACGAAATCCAAACGGCTCCGGAGTCGAGCCATGGCCGTGGCGGCGGCCGCGGTCGCGATGGGCACCGCCGTGGTGTTCACCGGCTTCGCCTCGGCGGCGGAACCGCCACCGCCGACCGGTGAACAGGTGGTCACCGAAACGATCGAGGTGACCGGCGTGTTCGACGGGGCGAACAAGCGGTTCATCGGCGGCGGCGACCTCGGCGACGGCGGGCAGACAGAGGGGCAGGGCGCCCTGTTCGACCTGGCCGACGGCGCCACGCTGAAGAATGTGATCCTGGGCAGCCCGGCGGCCGACGGCGTGCACTGCGCCGGCAGCTGCACCCTGCTGGACGTGCACTGGGAGGACGTCGGCGAGGACGCGGCCACGTTCCGCGGCGAGAACGCCACCGTGGTCGTGGACGGCGGCAGCGCCACCGCCGCGGACGACAAGGTGTTCCAGGACAACCGCGGCGCGGGCGGGTCGGTGACCATCCGCAACTTCGAGGTCGCCGACTTCGGCAAGTTGTACCGCTCCTGCGGCAACTGTTCCATCCAGGCGGCGCGCACGACGACGATGGAGAACATCACCGCCACCGCGCCGGGCGGCACACTGGCCGGCATCAACGTCAATCTCGGCGACAAGCTCACCATCAACGGCGTCACCCTGGTCGGCGAGGACATCTCGCTGTGCGACCTGTTCGAGGGCAACGACACCGGCGACGAGCCCACCAAGATCGGCGAAGGTCCGGACGGGCAGAGTTGTGTGGTCACCCAGGAGGGCGGCCCGGGAGCAGGCGGCCCGGGAGCAGGCGGCCCGGGAGCAGGCGGCCCGGGACTAGGCGGCCGGGGAGCGGGCGCCCGGGGAGCGGCCGGCCGGTAGGAGAGGTCCGGTCGGTGGGAGCGGCGGTCGGAGATCCGCTGCCGCCGGCCGGGCGTCTACTTCGCGGCGCGCCGACAGCCCGCGCAGGTCTCGGCCGGAGGGGGGACGCCGGTAGGGTCACGTCACGTGAAGCTGCGTGAGGACGAGGTGCTGGTGCCGGCATCCGGATACGAGATCCGCTCGGTGGTGATCAGCCCGCTCGGCGCTGGCCCCTGGCCCGGTGTCCTGCTATACACCGACATCTTTCAGTTGACCGAGTCGACGCTGCGCTCGGCGCGGCGCCTCGCCTCGGCCGGATTCGTGGTCTGCGTGCCGGAGATCTATCCGCGCGGCCCGCTGGCCGGTGTCGCGCTGGAGTTCGACGACGCCGGCAAGCAGTCCGGACTCGCCGGCGCGGCGGCCACCACCACCGCCCAGTTCGACGCGGACCGGATCGCGGTGCTCGACTACCTCCAGCAGCGCGGCGACCTGACCTCGCTGCTCGCGGCCGGCTTCTGCATCGGTGGGCACCTCGCGTTCCGGGCAGCATTCGACCCGCGGGTCGCGGCGACCGTCTGCTTCTACCCGACCGGGCTGCACAACGGTGCGCTGGGCGCGGACGCCGACGCGGGGTCGCTCGCCCGGGCCGCCGACATCCGCGGCCGCCTGATGATCATTTTCGGCTCACGGGACCCGCACGTGCCCACCGATGCCCGGCTCCAGGTGGTCTCCACCCTGTACGCCGCCGGCCTGGAGGATCTCGAACTGCACGTGTACGCCGGTGGCGAGCACGCCTTCATGCGCGACGTCGGTGCCCGGCACGACCCGGTGCTCACCGACCTGGCGTTGACCGAGGCGGTGTCGTTCTTCGGCGATCGGTGACCGCCGATGCCCTTTTGTTTCGCCATCCTGATTTATCTCGATGATCTTCGATCCGCTGCGGGTTCATGTTACGGGTTTATGTCGGTAGACTCGCCGAGCGGAGGTGCAAAGTGATCGACAAGCGTCACTCCCGGGGTGGGCCCGAGGTGCCGCGGCGAGCGGGGCGTGAGCCGCTTGCCGAGCCGACCCAACTGCTCAGAACAATCCGCCCCAAGACGGTCCTGGCACCGCCCCCGTCCCGGACCATGCCGCCGCCGCCCGTCGCCGCGCGCGCGGTGATCGTTTACGAACCGCAGGTCCGCCGTCCCTGGCGCCTGTGGGTCTTCACCTTGGGCATCGTCTCGCTGACCGTCGGCGTCATCCTCGGTCAAGCGGTCGCGTACCAGCCGGACACCCGCTCGTCCTCCAACGCCCAGGCCGGCACCGTTCCGGCCGACGTGGTCGCGCCCTCGGCGTCCGGCCAGCTGCCGGCCGCTCAGCTGCCGTCCGGCGGGCAGGAGGTCAGCGCGCCGCTCGGCACCGCCAAGACCAGGGTGCTGACCGTCACCGGTACCTCGGCCCTGCTGCGTATCCGCAGTGCCGATCTGGGCGACAAGATGCTGGCCGCGACCACGGTGGACGCCAGCGCGCTGCCGCGGCTGGCGGAGACCCCGCAGGGCCCGACGCTCGAGGTGGTCACCACCGGCGGCCCGGGTTCGCCCGGTGCGGAGGTTCAGCTCAACACCAAGGTGACCTGGACCATCAAGGTCGTCGGCAAGTCGACCACCCAGGAGATCGACATGCGGGCCGGTGGCCTGGCCGGTCTGCAGTTCCTCGGCGGCGCCACCCAGGTGACGCTGCAACTGCCCAAGCCGAACGGCACGGTGCCACTCCGGATCACCGAGCCGATCAGCCGGCTGAGCATCCAGACCGTGGCCACCACGCCGGTCCGGCTGCGGCTGGCCCGTGGCGCCGACACGGTGTCGGTCAACGGCAAGGTCCAGCAGAAGGTCAAGGCCGGCAGCAAGCTCACCCCGGCGAAGTGGGAAACCGTCAAGGCCCGGTACGACCTAGCCGCCACCGCCATCATGCACTCCGTCTCGGTAGCCCGCGTCGACTAGTTTCCAGCAGCCCGCGTCAACTAGTTCCGGTCGCGCACTTGCTCTGCTCACCTATGCGCACCACTGCCACGACTAGTTCGGCCGGTGCACCAATCACACGGTTCGAGGATTGCCACCCATCTCCGTCGGGTATCAGCCGGTCGCACTGAGTATCGGCGAGTCGGCCGGGGTGCGCGTCGCGACACTGCTGTGTCCGCGCGCCAGCCCGACCGGCCAATGTGGCGGAGGCTCCGAATGGCCTGGATCGATGAGGTGCGCCGACGGGCGCGCACCCGGCTGGAGAAGGCGCGCAACGCCGAAGCCCCGCCGTTCGACGGCGACGATCGCGCGGCGGACATCGGTCCGGTGATGGTGGTCGAGGCCGCCCCGCGGATCGACGACGGGCTGCCTCGCGCGGTCCGGGTCGCCGGCGCCTGGGCCTGGCGGATCATCCTCTTCGTCCTCGCCATATACCTGTTGTTCCGGGTCATCGCCCTGCTGGACGTGGTGGTCATCCCGGTGGTCGTCGCGATTCTGCTCGCCGCGCTGTTCCAGCCGGTCTCGGCCTGGTTGCGGGACCGCGGGATGAACCGGTCGCTGGCCGCCGCGTTGGTGCTGCTTACCGCGTTGGTGGCGGTGATCGGCGGTCTGTTCCTGATCGTCAACACGGTCGTCTCCCAGCTGGACACGCTAAGCACCCAGGTTGGCGACGGTGTGCGCGAGGTGCAGAACTGGCTCGCCCGCGGACCGCTGCACATCTCCCAGGCGCAGATCTCGGACGCGATCACCCAGCTGGAAACGTCGATCACCGCCAACAAGGGCGCGCTGACGTCCGGGGCCCTGACCACCGCGACGACCGTCGGTGAGGTGGCCGCCGGCTTCTTCCTGACGCTGTTCACGCTTTTCTTCTTCCTGCGCGACGGCGACCCGATCTGGCGCTTCCTGTGCCGGCTGCTGCCCCGCCCGGCCCGGGTGCCGGCCGCTCGCGCCGGTCACTACTCCTGGCACACGCTGGTCGCCTACGTGCACGCCACCGTGCTTGTCGCGTTCGTCGACGCGATCGGAATCGGTGCCGGCCTGGCCTTCCTGAAAGTGCCGCTGGCGTTGCCGCTGGCCGCGCTGGTGTTCCTCGGCGCGTTCATCCCGGTCGTCGGCGCGACCCTGACCGGCGCGGTGGCCGTGCTGGTCGCCCTGGTGACGGTCGGGCCGGTCAAGGCGCTGATCGCGCTGGGCGTGGTGATCGCGGTGCAGCAACTCGAAGGCCACGTGCTCCAACCGCTGATCATGGGGCGGGCGGTCGCGCTGCACCCCCTCGCGGTGATCCTCTCCATCGCCTCCGGCGTCGTGCTCGCCGGCATCGTGGGCGGCCTGGTCGCCGTGCCGATCCTGGCGGTCCTCAACACCGCGATCCGCTATCTGTTCGCCCACCCCACCGGCGAACCCACCCCGGACCGGAAACCACCCGGCACCAAACCGGCCGATCCGGACGATGCGGAAGCGGAGAGCAAGACAGACAACACGGACAAGGTCAACGGCCGTGACCCGATTCCGGATTCCGATCTGCCGCCAACCGCCGACTCGTCGCTCGCGGCGTCCTGAAGATGTCATAGGCGTGTGCTAGACATGCCGGTTGTGACCACACAACATTTCGAAATCACCGTGCGGGAGACGCCGGGAGGCATGCTCCACGTCTGCCTCGCGGGTGACTTCGACATGGGCGTCGGCAACGCACTGGCCGACGCCCTGGCGGCCGCTGCGGCCCGGTCTGGCGTGCGCGGCGTGCAGGTCGACCTGAGCCGCACGACGTTCCTAGACTCGCACGGCATCGCCGGCCTGGTCGCTGGCTACGAGGCAGCACACCGCGCGGGCCACCGCCTGACGGTGGTGAACTGCCACGGCCTGGTCCGCGACGTGCTGCGGGTCACCGGCCTGCTGGAGGTGCTGACCGGCAGCGCAGAGCCCGCCGCCGGCTAACTGCTCCCCAGCCGGCCCCCGGCTTCCCGCCATACCTCCAGGCTTCCCGGCTGGTCGCTGGCTCCCGGAGAGGGGGTTGCTTGATCCCGGCTGGTCGCTGGCTCTCGGCTGGTTGCTTGGTCCCGGCTGGTTGCTTGGTTCCTGGCTGGTTACTGGCTCCCGGCCGGTCGCTCAGCTTCCCAGCTTGTTGCTTGGCTTCCCGGCTGGTCGCTCAGCTCCCGGCTGGTTGCTTGGCTTTCCGGCTGGTCGCTCGGCTTCCCAGCTTGTTGCTTGGCTTCCCGGCTGGTCCTGGCTTCCGGCCCGAGCTCCTGGCTTACCGGCCTGCTTGGCTTTCAGGCTGTTCCCGATTTCCGGCTGTTCCTAGATTTCCCAGGGCTATTTGCTTCCACAGAGGGTTTCGGCTTCTCAGTGTGTTTCCGGCTTGGCGGCGTGGGTCGGGAACGATGCCCACACGTGCTTCGCCACCGTCGAGGTGTACCAGCAGACCTCCAGCGACATCGAGCGAGCGATGTGCAGCCCGCGCCCGCCGTGCCGGTTCTGCGGCACCCCGGCCGGCCGGGGCGCGCTCTCGGGATCGCCGTCGGCGACCTCGATGATGAAGCAGTCGACGTCGCCGAGCAGCCGCACCACGACGGGTGGCTGCCCATGCCGCAGCGCGTTGCTGACCAGCTCGGTGGCGACCAGAGCGGCGCGCTCCATCACCTCGTCGCGCAGCGCCTCGTGCACCAGAGCCAGAGCATCGGCGGCGGCGTGCAGGCCGGAACGCATCTGGCGTAGCTCACCGCCCCCGACGATCGGCCATCTACGCAGTTCTGCGGCGTTCGCGGGTGGTGACGACGAACGCAACGGATTCATGGCTCGGCTGATTGCCCCTGGTGGTAAAGCGGAAACCCACACCCTGAATAAACGGTGGATTCAACAAATCGCTAGCGATTCGGTAACTGT
>DASWMR010000196.1:0-13409 GCA_036399635.1 Actinoplanes sp.
GGCGAGCTCGACCAGGCGAACGGCGCGACATCACCGACTGCGGCCACCGGCGAGCCGGGCACCACCGGCCCGACGGATTCCGCGACCGACACCGAGGCAGCCGACGCGGCGCAGGCCGCGGCCGAGGCCGCAGCGGCAGCCGCCCCGGGTATCCAGGCCGCGATGACCGGCGCCGCGCAGGCGGCGGCCGGTGCGGTGCCACCCGCGCCGCCCGCCCCGCCCACACCGAACGCCGAGCCCGCCGCGAACCCGGGCCAGGCCGGCACCGCGACAGTCGCCGGCGTCTCCCTCGCCGGAGGCCCCACCGCAGCCGGGAACCCGCTGGCCGCTGGCAACGCCCCGGCCGATGCGTCCACTCAGCCGGGCGCGACGGGCGGGGCCCCCGCCGGTGCCACCGCGCCCGCACCGACCGCCGGGCAGGCGCTGCCGCCCGCGATCGCGGCCCAGCTCGCGCAGGCCGGTTTGTCGACTGCCCAGGCCGCCGGCGACGCCGGTGCGACCCTCGGCCAAGCCGGTGGCACGCCGACCGGCACGGTGCAGACCTCGGCCGCCGGCACCGCGCCCACCGCCGGCCCGGTCCCCACCGGGACCACCGGGCCGACCGCCACCGGGCCGACCGCCACCGGGCCGACCGCAACCGGGCTGACCGCAACCGGGCTGACCGCGACCGCCGACGCCGACCCGAACGCGACCGCCGGCCCGAACACGACCGACCGGAACGCCGCCATTGCCGACCCGACCGCCCCGAACCGGGCCACCGGCCCGGCCGGGAACGCCGACCCGGCGTCGGCGGATCCCACGCCCCTCCCGGCCGGAACGCTGCCGGACAGGTCCACAGCGGAGGCCGCCGCACCGGCGCCGGGCGGCATACCCGGAAACCCGCTCGATCCGGCCGCCGCCGCCCGGCCTGCCGCGGACGGCAGCACGACACTGGGCGTACCCGGTCTCGCCGGAGTCTCCGGACCGCAACCGGCCGCACCCGCCGCGGGCTCGCCGCCGCCGTCACCCACCCCGGTCCCGACGCCGCCGGCCGCCCAGCTCGCGGTGCGGATCGCGCCGCTGCGGCTGGACGCCGACGGAATTCACCGGCTGACCGTGAACCTGCATCCGGTCGACCTCGGTCCGGTCCAGGTGGTGGCGGAGATCCGCAACGGGGATATCAACGTCCAGCTGACCGGCACCACCGACGCGGGTAACGACGCGCTCCGTGACGCGCTCAACGATCTGCGGCGAGAGCTGCAGGAGTCCGGCTTCGGCAACTGCACGCTCGACCTGCGGCAGGGCAATGCGCAGCAGGATCAGGCGCGGCAGTTCGCGGCGGCCGGCAACGCGGCGATGGGCCGTCGTGGCGGCCCGGCCGACGGCACTGCCGAGCCGGAGACCGTGCCCACCATCCGGCGGGCGGCCCCGGGCAGCGGTCGCCTGGACATCCAGGCCTGACGCCAAGACCGGCAGGCCTGACGACAAAGACCGGCGGCGACCGGCGGCCCGGGAAAGGGCTCGCCGACCGCCGTCGGTCTTTTGTGCAACTACCGTCCGACAAGCTTCCCCACTCGTCAGGCGTGCTTTCCACCGCTCAGGCGGACTTTCCCGCCTCGTGCGCTTCCAACGGTGACGGTGTCACCTTCGTACCACCGTCCGCCGCCCGGCCGTACCCGGCCGTGACGAACCGCAACCCGGCCAGCAGCAGGGCCGCGATCGGCACCGCGATGATGAATCGGATCAGCACATCGGTGATGTCGAGCTGATCGAACACATAGCGGTACAGCGCCGGAGCACTGATCACCAGCGCGAACAGCAGAACCGCTGGACGGATCACTGACGAGCCGACCTCGTCACCCGGCGCGGCACGGCCGCCACCGGCATCACGTCCGACGCGATCCGCGCGCAGAGCATGGCTGCCCAGGCGTGCGGGGTGGCCGGCTTACCGTCCAGCGAGAAGATCGGCAGGTCCAGGCCGAGAACCGAGGCCGGATCCGCGGTGAGCTCCACGCCGTGCACCACCAGCGCCTCGACCTCACCGAGCGTGCGCAGGTGGCGCGCGGTATCGGCGGTCTTGCGGGTGGCGTCGACGATCGCCCAGAGCGCGGTGGCGCCGAGCGCGTCACACATCTCGTTGACCCAGAGCGGGTCAGTGCCACCCACCGGAGCGTCCAGCACGACGATCCACGCGTCCTCGGCGCTGTGCAGCTTCTCGACCCGCCCTTCGGCCGCCTCCGGGGTGGAGATCAGCCGGGACGAGTGCAGGCCGGTACCGGCCGTCGTCGGTGCGGCGAGCAGCAGGTGGTTCTCCGGCACCTCGATCTGGTCGAGCAGTTGCCGGGCGATCGGCACGGAGAGGTTCAGGTCACCGGCCAGCACCAGGATCTCCCCCGGGCCGTCCGGGATGCCGGGGGCCGACGGCCGCGCGGCAAGCACGCTCAGCACGCCGGCGTACGTGTCCCCGCCGGTGATCTGATTCGCCATCTCCTCCGGCATGCCCACCGAGATCAGGTTGCGGACCACCGGGTCGGGTTCGGCCGACTGGGCCTGCGCAACCGGCTGAACCGGCTGGACCGGCTTGGCCGGCGCCCGGCTCGGCACCGCCGAGGTGGGCGAGACCTGGTCCGGGTTCAGACCGTAGGTCTCCGCGGCGGACTGCACCGGCGGCACCGGGTCCACCTCGACCGTGCTGGGCGACAGCCCGCCGATCCGTTCGGCCAGGCTGGGGCTCGGATGCGCCGCCACCGTCGGTTTCGGGGGCGCCGCCGCCGGCGGTTTCGGAGGTGCCGGGCTCTCCGCGGCCGCCGGGCGGAACGGCCGCACCGTCGGCACGTCCTCGCGGGGCGCCTTCGGGCGCGGCGAGGGCCGTTCGATCTCGGTGTGGCCGGACGCGTCCAGGCCCGCCATCAGCTCGGCGAAGGCCGCACCGGTGTCACCCAGCGCGGCACTCCGGCCGTCGTCGGCACCGAAGCCGTTGTCGGCCACCGGCCGAGATGGTGGCGCCGTCTCGGCGGGCGATCGGGTCGCCGTGCCGAAGCTGGCCGGCGTGACCGTCCGCGGGCTGGCCGAGCCGAGGACCTGATTGCTCGTGGTCCGGGCGGCTGGCGGCCGGTTCTCGTCGATGCGATCCTGCGACTCGGCCCGTTCGAGGAGCCGTTCCAGGGTGTGGCCATTGTCGGCCGGCTTCATGCGCTGTGCCATGTCATTCCTGTCCTCGCTCGAATCGTCGGGAACTTCGACGGAAAGCTCGTAATGCTGTTTCGCGAAGAAGCCCCCGACACCGCCGCTACGGACCTTGTCGGCGGAGATGATCCGAACACGGGAGCCGTACTCATCGCGTACTTGAGCCAGCAGTGGCTCGATGGCCGGTCCCTCAAGCAGCACCCGCGTAGGCACCGTTCACCACCCCAATCGTTTCGATCTGTGCTGTGGAACCAGAGATTTCGCCATACGACAGCACCTGCACCCGGCGCGATCCGGCGCGCAGTAGTCGCATCAGTGGCAGCCGCAGCTGTGGCGAGCAGGCCAGCACGGGCGAGAGCCCCTGCTGCTCTGCGGTCTCGGACAGGCGGGCGGCCTCGTTGACTATCGATTCGGCACGCATGCCGTCGATCGCCATGAAGGCTCCCGTCTCACTGGGCCGCAGCGATTCGAGCAGTTGTTGCTCGAGCATCGGGTCGAGGGTGATCACCGTGAGCCGGCCGGCCGTCGCGTACTGCGCGGCGATGGCCGGGCCGAGCGCGGCACGAGCCGACTCGACCAGGCCGTCGGGGTCGACGGAGACCTTCGCTCGTAGCGAGAGCGCCTCGAAAATTCGAACCAGGTCGCGGATCGGCACGCCCTCGTCGAGCAGGCCCTGGAGCACCTTCTGGATCTGCCCGAGGCTGAGCAGCGACGGGGTCAGCTCCTCGACGACGACCGGATGGGTCCGCTTGACCGTTTCGGAGAGCGCGCGTACGTCCTCGCGCCCGAGCAGGCGGCTCGCGTTGCTCCGGACCACCTCGGCCAGGTGGGTGATGATCACGCTGGCCCGGTCGACGACCGTCGCGCCGGAGAGCTCGGCCTGGTAGTGCAGCTCGGCCGGCACCCACTTGCCGGGTAGGCCGAAGACCGGCTCGACACCGGCCCGGCCGGGCAGGCCCTGCAGGCCGTCGCCGATCGCGAGCACGGTGCCGGGCGGCGCCTCGCCGGTGCCGGCGTCGGTGCCGGAGATGCGGATGGCGTACGAGGAGAGCGGCAGGTCCAGATCGTCCCGGGTGCGCACCGGCGGCATGATCACGCCGAGTTCCATCGCCATCTTGCGGCGCAGCGCGCGGACCCGGTCGAGCAGGTCTCCGCTGCTGGTGTCGACCAGGTCGACCAGGTCCGGGGAGAGGGCGAGTTCCAGCGGGTCGACCCGCATCTCGCCGAGCAGCTGCTCCGGCGAGTCCGGCGCCGGCATGTCGACCACCTCGGCGGCGGCCAGCTCGGCGGCCTCCGGCTCCGGGTCCTTGATCCGGTGGGCGATCACCAGCATCATCACGCCGGCGATCAGGAAGGGCGGCTTCGGCAGGCCGGGGATGACGCAGAGGGCGAGCGCGGCGCCGCCGGCGATCCGCAACGCGAGCTTGTTCTGGCTCAGCTGCTGGGTGACGCTTGAGCCCATGTCGCCGGTGGTGGCCGAGCGGGTCACGATCAGACCGGTGGCCACCGACAACAGCAGCGCGGGCACTTGGGAGACCAAGCCGTCGCCGACGCTCAGCATGCTGTAGTGGTTCATCGCGTCGGCCGGCGACATGCCCTGCTGCAGGATCCCGACCGCGAACCCACCGACCAGGTTGATCAGCGTGATGATGATAGCGGCGATGGCATCGCCCTTGACGAACTTCGAGCCACCGTCCATCGCGCCGTAGAACTCCGCCTCGGCGCCCACCTCGGCGCGCCGGCGCTTCGCTTCGGTCTCGTCGATCAGGCCGGCGTTCAGGTCGGCGTCGATCGCCATCTGCTTGCCGGGCATCGCGTCGAGGGTGAACCGGGCGCCGACCTCGGCGACCCGCTCGGCACCCTTGGTCACCACGATCATCTGAACGATGACCAGGATCGAGAAGATGACCAGGCCGATGATGAGGTTGCCACCGACCACGAAGCTGCCGAACGCATGGATCACCTTGCCGGCGTCGCCGTCGCGCAGCACCAGCCGGGTCGCGCTGATATTGAGTGCCAGGCGGAACAGGGTGGCCACCAGAAGAAGGGCCGGGAAGACCGAAAAATCCAGGGGCTTGTGTACGAACATGCTGGTCAACAGGATCAGCAGGGCAGCGGTGATGTTGAGCGCGATCAGCAGGTCCAGCAGGAAGGTCGGCAGCGGCACGACCATCATGATGATGATGCCGATGACCCCGACGGGCACGGCAAGACGGCTGAGTTCGCTCTTCTTCACGGCACCTTCCAGGAGTCGGACGGTACGGCTGACCGTCCTGCTCGGCACCGCCGAGGTGGCGTCGCTCGACGGTTCGTCGCCGGTGCTGAGCAGGGTGTGGCTCACCCACCAGCCGATAATCCCCCGATCAAGAGACCGATGTGAGGAAATCTCCTAAATCTTCGGTTATGCGGCTGGTGAGGCGGAGTTAGGGCTGCGGTGCAGACCGGCAGATGACCCTCGTGCCTTCAGACTCATCACGAACGCCAGCACCTTCGCCACCGCCCCGAAAAACTCCGCCGGGATCTCCGCACCCACCTCGCAGCTGCCGTGCAGGGCACGGGCCAGCGGCACGTCCTGGACTATCGCGATCCGGTGCTCGGCGGCCAACTCACGGATTTTGGTGGCGATCGGGCCCTGGCCCTTGGCCACCACGCGGGGGGCGCCCTTGGACGCGTCGTAGCGCAGCGCGACCGCCACGTGTGTCGGGTTGACCAGCACCACGTCGGCCAGCGGCACGTCGGCCATCTGCCGGTTGCGGGCCATCGCCATCTGCCGGGCGCGGATCTGCGCCTTGATCAGCGGGTCACCGTCGCTGTTCTTGTGCTCCTGCTTGACCTCTTCCTTGCTCATCCGCAGTTGCTTGTTGGTGCGGCGGCGGACCACGAAGTAGTCGGCGGCGGCCATCACGATGCCGGCCGCCGCGGCGGCCCGGATCAGGCCGATCGTGGCGTCCGAGACCACCCCGAGCAGCGAGGGCAGCGGCAGTTGCCCGGCCGTCATCAGCACCGGGATGACGTCCTTTGTCGTGCTGTACAGCACGATGCCCAGGACGGTGGTCTTGACCAGCGCCTTGGTGCCCTCCCAGAGTGCCTGCGGACCGAGCATCTTCTTGATGCCGGGCAGCGGGTTGAGCCGGCTGAACTTCGGGATGAACAGCTTGGTGGCGACCCGGATACCGCCCTGTGCGCCGGCCGCCGCGATGCCGATCACCATCATCGTCATCGCCAGCGGCAGCACCGCCCAGGCGGCACTCATCATTCCGTCCTTGAGAATGTGCAGGGCCTCGGTGGGGTCCGGGTCGGCGATCACGTCGGGTAAACGCGCCATCAGCTCACTCGCGTGATCCATCGCCGCGCCCAACGTCTTGGGCAGCATGATGCTCGCGCCGAGCATGCCGAACCAGGCACCCAGGTCCTGGGTGCGGCCGATCTGGCCTTCCCGCTTCGCCTTCTTGAGCTTTTGTGGAGTCGGTTGTTCGGTCTTCTCGCCGGACATCTCACCTCCTCATTGCAGGCCGGCCCCGGGCTCTGCCCGAGCGGCCGGGTCAACCTCCGCTGAGCTGGAGTACCGCCCGGACCGCGCGGCTGACGATGCCGTCGATCACCTGCGGCAGCGTCGTCATGGCCAGGCCGGAGAGCAGCAGCACCATCATGATCTTGGCTGGGAAACCCAGCTGGAACGCGTTCAGCGCGGGCGCGACCCGGTTCAGCAGGCCGAACGCCACGTCGGTCAGAAACAGCACGGCGATCAGCGGCCCGGCGATCTGCAGCGCCGCCAGGAACATCTCGCCGATCCCCTTGAGGATCAGCTCACTGAAGGTCTTCAGCGAGAACGTCATGTTGAGCGGCAGCGTCTGGAACGACTGCAGAAAGCCGCGCAGGATGAGCTGGTGCCCCTCGCCGGCGAACAGGATGGTGATGGCCACCAGGTTGTAGAACCGGCCGAGCACCGAGCTCTGGTTCTGCGACAGCGGGTCGTACCCCATGGCCAGAGTGAAGCCGCCGAAGAGATCGAGCAGGTCACCGGCCGCCTGCAGTGCGGCGAACAGCAGCGCGGTGATGAAGCCCAGCCCGGCGCCGACGAAGACCTGCAGCGCGGCACAGACGATCAGGTCGGCGGTCTCCAGCGAGGGGACGGTGTTACGCAGGTATGGGAAGAGCGGCAGCGTCAGCCCGACCGACATGAGCGCCTTGACCGGGCCCGGGATGAGCCGGGAGTTGAACGGCGGGCTGATCATCATCCAGGCGCCGGTCCGGGCCGCTCCCAGCATCAGCGCGAGGAGATCCGCGATCGGGGCGTCGAAGTTCATTTGTACGACGCCACCAGGGCGGTGAGTATCAGTCCCCACCCGTTGACCAGCACGAACAGCAGCAGTTTGAACGGCAGTGCGACGGTCACCGGAGGCAGCATCATCATGCCCAGCGACATCAGGGACGCCGAGACCACCATGTCGATCAGTAGGAACGGGATGAAGATGACGAAGCCGATGATGAAGGCCTGGCGCAGCTCGGAGAGGACGAAGGCCGGGATGAGCGTGGTCAGCGCGACCGCGTCCTTGTTCCGCGGCTTCGCTTCGCCGGACAGCTTGATCATGAGCGCCACCTCGTCCTCGCGGGTGGTCTTCCACATGAACTCGCGCAGCGGCTTGACGCCGTCGGAGAACGCCTGCGACTGATCCTTGTCGCCCTTGAGATAGGGCTGCACGCCCTGATCGTTCATCGCCGAGACGGTCGGGCCCATGATGAAGAGGCTGAGGAACAGCGCCAGCCCGGCGAGCACCTGGTTGGGCGGCATGCTGGTCATGCCGAGCGCGTTGCGGGTGATCCCGAGGACCATGAAGATCTTGGTGAAGCACGTGCAGAGCAGCAGCACGGCCGGCGCGACCGAGAGGACCGTCAGGCCCAGCATGATGATCAGCGAGGTGGCCGGCTTGCTGCCGTCCGGGTTCGTCCCGCCGACGTTGAGGTTGATGCTGGGCGGCGAGGGGCCGCCCGGTTTCGCCGGGGTCGCGGGCGCCCGCGGCACGAGCCCAGGCGCCTGCATCGGCACCGCGGCGGGCACGGCCGGGGCGCGCGGCGCCTGCATCGGCAGGGCGGCCGCCGGGGCGACCGGAGCCCGGGCGAGCTCGGCCGAGGCCGCGGCGGGTAGCAGGACGAAGGCCAGGCCGAGGCCGGCGAACAGGAGCAGGATCGAGCGTCGCATCATCGCCTCGTCGTCCGATCGCGCAGGAAGTCCAGGGGCGCGGCCCACGTGCGGGGCGAGAGCAGCGACCGGTCGAGCCGCCCGACCCGGTGGACCGCGGGATGGGCGCCGGGCAGCTCGTCGGCGTCGACCGCCACGGTGTTGCGGCGTTCGTGCTGGTGCGGTTCGAAGTCGTCGAGATCCGCCTCGCCGAGCAGGCTCACCTGCTGGTCGGTGACGCCGATGATCATCGCCCGATCGGCCACCCGGATCACCGCGACGGCCGAGCCGCGGGTCAGCTGCTGCCGGTTGAGTACCGCCAGCGGCCCGTGCCCCCGGGCACCCAGCGGCCGGCGCGCCACCCGCGCCAGCGCCCACATCAAGCCCAGGACCACCAGCAGCGAGAAACCGATCCGCAGGACGAGTTCGAACAAGACGACTACTCCCGCTCGGTGCCGGGCGCGATGATCTCGGTGATCCGGATGCCGAAGTTCTCGTCGATCACGACGACCTCACCGCGGGCGACCAACCGGCCGTTGACCAGCAGGTCGGCCGGGCTGCCCGCGGCCCGGTCCAGCTCGACGATGGCGCCGGGGATCAGCGAGAGCAACTCGCGCACGCTCATCCGGGTGCGGCCGAGCTCGGCCGACACTTCCATCTCGACGTCGTGCAGCATGTCGAGGCCGCCCCGGATGGCCATCCCGCTCGGTTCGCGGCGAGCCACCCCACCCGCGGCGGCCACCGGGTCCTCGGTCGGCCAGGGGGTAAGGGCGAGCGCCAGCACGGCCCGGATCTCGTCGCCTTCGACCAGCGGCACCGCGACCGCGCCCTCCTTGGCGGTGAGCGCGCTGAGCGCGACGCCGGGCTCCATCACCTGGCCCGGGTCGAGCACCACCGGGCCGAACACCCGGGCGGCCGCCTCCAGGGCGGGCCGGACCGCGGCGGTGAGATCGAGCTCGCCGAGTGGGCTCTCCTTGAGTGCGTCCGCCAGGTCCTGGCCGACCACCACGACGACCTCACCGGTCGCCGCCCCGCTGAACTTCGCGGTGACCGCCTGGCCCTCGACGAGGACGTCCGGGGTCGCGGCGACCGGTTCGGCGACGGCCAGCGGACGGCTGGTCGGCAGCACGGCCAGCGCGGCGTCGGCCGCCTGCCGGGCGAGGGTGAGCTGGGGCGCGGTGATGGTGGACGCGGTCATGAGCGGCCAGACTCCTTGGGCGAGGACTCCTTGGGGGCCGGTACCACGAGACAGGCGAGCCGGGCCCCCTGGTTACCGGGAACTGCGTGGGCGAAAACGATCTCGTTGACGGTCACCTCGAGGGGGCGACTGGTCGCATGTCCCAGCGGGACGACGTCACCGGGACGTAGGTCCACGATGTCATCGGTACGCATTCGAATGGGCTGAAATCGCACCGCGACGTCGATCGGAGCCGAGGAAAGGCCGGCCGTCAGGTTCCGAAGCGCCAGGTCCTTGCTGGCCCGCTCGGCGTCGCTGACCACGATCGCCTCGGTCCGCTCGAGGACCGGCAGGATCGTGTTGAACGGCAGGCAGATGGTGGAGAGACACTCCTCGGCGCCGATCTTCATGTCGAAGGTGGCGATCACCACGGCGTCGCCGGGCTGGTGCGCGCGGAGGAACTGCGCGTTGTACTCGATTTCCTTGAGCTTGGGCGAGAGGTCGACAAGCGTCTCGAAGCCGTAGCGCAGCTCGCTCAGCATGCGCTCCATCAGCCCGCGCAGCAGGGGCATCTCGACCTCGGTGAGCGGCCGTTCCGGCTGGGCTCCGCCCGGACCGCCGAGCATGTGGTCGATGGCGGTCATCACGGCCGAGGTCGACATCTCCATCAGGACCGTGCCCGGCAACGGATCGAGGGTCACCACGGCGAGCACCGTGGGGTTGTTGAGGGAGGCGACGTACTCGTCGTAGTTGAGCTGCTCGATCGAGGAGAGCGTCACGTTGCTGACCGCCCGCAGCCGGGTGGTGAGCAGGGTTCCGCAGCTGCGCGCGTACGTCTCGAAGCCGATCTGCAGCGTGCGGATGTGCTCCCGGGAGAGCTTGATCGGGCGGCGGAAGTCGTAGGTCGTCGGCCCGGCGCCTTGGCCGCGACGGGACATCCGGCCGGGGGAACGTGCGGCCGATACCGCGGAGGACGACTTGGTCACGTCGTCCCCATCGGCTCATTTCTGGAACGGCTGAGCGGGAGCACCGTTTTTATCCGTTTAATGGCAGTTGGGCGGGTTCACCGAAGTGAACCCGCCCGTCCGCTGTCTGACTGTTCGACCCTTACTGGGTCACGAACTCCGTGTAGTAGATCTCCATGACGTGCTTCTTGCCCTCTTCGGTGTAGACCTTGATGACCTTGGCGAGCAGCTCTTCCTTGATGTGCTCGCGGCCCTTCTCGGTGGAGAGCTCCGCGATGGACTTGCCGGTGTACTCGTCGATCGCCAGGTTGATGGCCTCGGCGGTGTCGACCGACTCGGTGCCGGCGTCCGCGGTCTGCTGCAGGGCGAACTTGAACTTCAGGTAGTGGCCGTCGGCCAGGTTCACGGTCAGCGACTCCTCGATCGCGGTGACCGAGCCCTTCACCGGCGCCTCCGCGGCCTCGGCCGAGTCGCCCTTCAGCATGAAGAACGCACCGGCTCCGCCGCCCAGCAGGACGACGACCGCCACGACGATGATCATCAGCATCTTCTTGGACTTCTTGGGCGCCTCAGTGGTGGCGTCAGCAGCTTCCTTGTCGCTCATCGCAACTCCTCTCGTCAGTCGTGCTGGTTGGTGGTGCCGGTGGACTTCTCGGTGCTCTCGGTCTTCGCAGCCGCCGCGGCCTGTGCCGTGGTCTCGCCGCTGTGCAGCTTGGCGTCATCGCCGGCCGTGGTCGGCAGCAGCGCCGCCTGGTCGGCCGGGAGGGTGGTGAGGACGACGATGTCCACTCGGCGGTTCATGGTCACTGCCCGGGGGTCAGCCGGGTCGATGAGCGGCTTGGTGTCGGAGAAACCGACCGCGCTCATCCGGTTCTTGGCGATGCCGTGTGCGCTCAGGTAGCGGACAGTGGTCGAGGCCCGCGCCGCGGACAACTCCCAACCGCTGGGGTAGTACTTGGTCTTGGCCTTGAGCTGGTTGGTGTTGCCGTCAACCTCGATGCTGTTCGGCAGCTTGGCCAGCGTGGGTGCAATCGCGTTCAGGATCTTCTGGCCGCCGGACCGCAGGTCGGCGCGGTCACCTTCGAAGACGACCTCGTTGGTGACCACGGTGACCACCAGGCCGCGCCGGTCGATGGTGAACTTGACCTGGCCGAGCAGCTTCTGCTTGGCCAACGCGTCGGAGATCTTGTTCTCGAGCTTCTTCAGGTCTTCGGCTTCCTTGGTCGCCTTCTGAGCGTCCTGGGAAGCCTTCGAGCGGCTCTGCGCCACCAGTGCGTTCTGCACCGCCTGGATTTCCTTGGCGGTCATGTCCGAGGTGCCGGCCTTACCGTCACCGGCGTCGGCGCCGGGGTCGATCGCCACGATCTTGGAGTTGTTACCGGAGCCTTCCAGCACCGCTTCCTTGCCCTGGAACGCGGCGCTTTGCGCACCGAACCCTTCGGACAGGCCGTTGGCCAGTTGAGCGAACTTCTTCATGTTCACGTCGCTCATCGAGTACAGAACCACGAACAGCACGAACAACAGGGTCAGCATGTCGGCGTACGACACGAGCCAGCGCTCGTGGTTGACGTGCTCCTCGTGCTCCTCATGCGCCTTCTTGCGCTTGCCACCCCCGCCGCCTGAGCTCATCGGTTATGCCGCCTTCTTCGTGTTCGAGGCCGCCTCGGCCTTCTTCGCCTCATCCGGCGGGAGCAGGCTGCGGAGCTTCTGGGCAACCAGACGCGGGTTCGAGCCGGCCTGGATGGCGAGGACACCGTCGACGACCAGTTCCATCTCCTCGGCTTCGACGCCGCTGAGCCGGGCAAGTCGGGCCGCGACCGGCAGCCAGATCACGTTGGCGCTGAGCACGCCCCACAGGGTCGCGACGAACGCGGCGGCGATCGAGTGACCGAGCGTGTCGGGCTTGTCCAGGTTCTCGAGCACGTGCACGAGGCCCATGACCGTGCCGATGATGCCGATCGTCGGGGCGTAACCGCCCATGTTCTCGAAGAGCTTGGAAGCGGCCTTGTCGGCCTTCTTCTTCGCCGCGATCTCGGCGTGCAGGATGTCGTGCAGCTCATCCGGGTCGGTGCCGTCGATGGCGAGCTGCAGACCGCGCTTCAGGAACGGGTGCTCCACGGTCTTGACCGCGTCCTCGAGGGCCAGCAGGCCTTCGCGGCGGGCCTGCTCGGCCAGCTTGACGACATCGTCAACCAGCTTGGTGGGCGGTGTGACCTTGGCGAGGAAGGCCTTCTTCAGCTGCGTGACCGCGCCGGTCGCGTCCTTCAGCACACCGCCGGCCATACCGGCCGCGAACGCGCCACCGAACACCAGCAGCATCGACGGGATCAGGATGATCGAGGTGGGCGAACCACCCTCCAGGATCTGGACGGTGAAGATGATGATCAGACCGGCGACTACACCGACGATGGTTGAGATGTCCATCAACGTTCCTTCCGGTGCAGCGGGAGCACCTTGGCGTCGTTGTCATCCTCGGCGGACGACTTGGCGGAAAGGGCGGCCGTGGGCTCGGCCTCCAGGCGGCTGGCCTGGGCGATCAGTGAGGCTCGGTAGTGACGAACCGAGTCGATGAACTCGGGCACGGACTCGGCGATGACGTACTTCGTGCCATCCACCAGCGTGATGACCGTGTCGGGCGTGCAGTCCGCGCGCTCGACGAGGTCCGGATTCAGGGCGAACACTGCACCGTTAATGCGGGTTACGAGGATCACTAACGTCCGTCCTTGCTGGTGTCTTGGTCCGGGCTGGTTGGCCGTCCGTGGCCCTCGTTCACTAGGAATATCGGCGCCTTTACGGTTGCTGATGAGATCCAACCGGTCGCCTTACGGGTGCAGCCGTTCGGCCAAATGACGGCGGCCGGGACCGGCACCGGAGTGCCCGTCCCGGCCGCGGCCGGACTACTGAGGTCTATTCAGGGCCCACC
>DASWMR010000197.1:0-2212 GCA_036399635.1 Actinoplanes sp.
CGGAGAGGGGATCTTCTACGCCGTGCTGTCCGGTTCGCTCGCCGGTGCGGCGGCCGCCGCCGGACCGGGCCGGGTCGCCGACCGCTACCGCTCCGCCCTGCGCCATCGGCTCGGCCGGCATTTCCGGCATTCCGGAGTTGCGGCCTGGCTGACCCGGAGGCCGTGGATGGTGGACGCCGCGGTGCGCGCCGCCGCCCGAGACGCCACCGTCTTCCACCGGATGGTGGAGTTGGGCCTCGGTGACGGGGTTTTCGACCTTCGCACGATCGGGCGCATCACCGCGCGGATGGGCCACCGTCACCCGGGCGCCCCTTGAATGACGGCGGCCGAGGACTAGGGTTTCAGGCGATGAGTCTGCGCTCCCTGGTCTATTCGGTGTATGAGCGGCGGCTGGCCGGAAAGCTGGCCGGCAAGCCCGTGCCCCAGCACGTCGGGGTCATGTGCGACGGCAACCGTCGCTGGGCCCGGGAGATGGGCTTCGTCGACCCCAACGACGGGCACCGGGTCGGTGCCGCCCGCATCAAGGAGTTGCTCACCTGGTGCGACCATGCGGGGATCAAGCACGTCACGCTCTATCTGCTGGCCACCGACAACCTGCAGCGCCCGGCCGCCGAGCTGGACCCACTCGTGAAGATCATCGAGGATCTCGCCACCGAGCTGGCCGAGGACGGCAACCCGTGGCGGCTGCGCATGGTGGGTGCGCTCGACGTGCTGCCCGCGGCGACCGCGACGACGCTCAAGGCGGCGCAGGAGAAGACCCGGAAGCGGACGATCGGCGTCGAGGTCAACCTCGCGGTCGGGTACGGCGGTCGGCGCGAGATCGCCGACGCGGTCCGTTCGCTGCTGCACGAGCACGCTGCGGCCGGCCGCACGATCGAGGAGCTGGCCGAGATCCTCGACGTCGAGCACATCGCCGAGCACCTCTACACCCGCGGCCAGCCCGATCCCGACCTGGTCATCCGCACCAGCGGGGAGCAGCGGCTGTCCGGCTTCCTGCTGTGGCAGTCCGCGCATTCGGAGTTCTATTTCCACGACGCGAACTGGCCCGACTTCCGCCGCATCGATTTCCTGCGGGCCCTGCGGTCGTACGCCGGTAGGCAGCGCCGCTACGGGGCGTAGGGCGCTGCCGACCGAGCGTCTAGAAGTACTTCAGGCCGTCGGTCAGGAACTCGGCGACCGCATCCGGCGACTCCAGAGTGAGGTCGGCCGCGCTGGACACCTCGGCACCGGTCTCCGGGTTGGCGACCGCGACCGCCATACCGAAGAAGCCCGGATCGACCGCTTCGCGGGCGCGCAGCGCGTCGAACGCCTTGATGTCGGACATGTCATCGCCGAAGTACCAGGCGCAACCGGCATCCCGGACGCCCTCGGTGATCACCATGCCCTTGTCCTGATCGACCGGCGGCTTGAGCTCGACCACCATGCGGCCGCCCTGGACCCGCAGGCCGAGCCGCTCGGCCTGCTCGTGCCCCCAGCGCTCGACCACGCCGGCCTCGTGCGGCGCGGTGCGGTAGTGCAGGGCCACGGACAGCCGTTTGTATTCGACAAGGATCGAGCCGGGCAGCTCGGTGCGGGCCTGCTCGGCCAGCGCGGCCATGGCCGGCACCCAGGGCAGGGCGGCCGGCTCGGTGACCACCTCGCCGTCGTGCCAGACCTCCAGGCCGTAGAGGCCGTAGAGGTCGACCCGCTCGAGGGAGGAGAACCGGGAACGGAGGAAGCTGACCGGTCGGGCGGAAACGATCGCCACCCGTTGGACGGCCCCGGCCAATTGATCGAGCACGGCCAGCACGGAGGGCACCGGCTGGGACGCATCGGGGTCGTCGGTGACCGGCGACAGAACGCCGTCGAAGTCGAAGAAGAGGTTGGTCTGAGCCGAACGCGCGGCCGTAAAGGCCCACGCCTCGGTGACGCTCGGCGGATGGTGCGGTCGCGGTGTCTCTGCCACAGCGTCAGATTACCTGCCGGGCGTCCGGTTGCTAGCCGGGGAATTTGCCGCGCGTCCGTTTTTGCGTACTACCGCGTCCGCGAGTTGACCGCTAGCGTTCTTGGCATGGCGCGGGGTCATCCCAAGCCAGCCGGCCGCCCGGACCTGCGACAAAGTGCGCCACGGGGCCTCGCAATCCGACCCCGTGTATGTGTTCCGGGCGCCGGAGGAGGCGGACCGCGGGCGAACCGGGTTGCACGCCCGCTGGAGCAGGCCTGTGACATCTCG
>DASWMR010000198.1:0-3677 GCA_036399635.1 Actinoplanes sp.
GACGTCGGTGTGCCCGGCAGCAGCGACGATGGCATCCCGGGCCGCCTCGGACAATGCGGCCCGCCCCAGGTTGGTGTGCAGGACGACCCCGGTGGCATTGAGCACCGGGCGCAGGCCGCCCGCGGTGTGCGGCAATGCGGCGACGGCGACGTCGGCCACCCCCTCCGGCGCGATCTCACCGGCCCGGGCCTGCTGCTGCGCCGCGACCACCGCGTCCTTCACGACGCCCCGACCGAGCCGTTCGACGGCGTCGGCCAGGCGGGGGTCGGCGAGGACGGCATCGGTACGCGGCACGCGCCGCCGCGGATCCACCGTGGCCTGTCCCATGTCCTTGCCCTCCGTCTGCCTGCCCGCCCTGTGCTACCCGATCCGGCAGCGGAATCACGGCGAACCCGGCCGGCGGAATTCTGTCATGCGCCGGGTTGTGGAAAACCGGTTGTGGATACCGGTGTCCACCCGGAAGGCTCGACCGGATGCTGATCCGCCGCGAGATCGCCGGTGACGAGCCGGCAGTCCACCACGTGCACGCCACGGCCTTCGCCACCGGTGACCGGGTCGAGGCCGTGATCGCCGCCCGGTTGCGCGCCGCGGGCGACGCGATCCCCGCGCTGTCGCTGGTGGCCGAGATCGACGGGGCCGTCGCCGGGCACGTGGTCGGCAGCCGAGCCCACATCGGCCACCATCTGTCGGTGGGCCTCGGCCCGGTCGGGGTGCTGCCTGCCCACCAGGGCAAAGGCGTGGGCAGCGCGCTCCTGCACGCCGTGCTGGCGGCGGCCGACGCCCTGGAGTTCCCCGAGGTGATCCTGCTCGGCTCCCCCGACTTCTACCGGCGGTTCGGGTTCCGGCTGGCGCAGCCGCTCGGCGTGATCCCGCCCGACCCGGCCTGGGAGCCGCACTTTCAGATCCGCACCCTCGCCGCGTGGACCGCCCATCGGCAGGGCACGTTCCGATACGCCCCGGCTTTCGACGACATCTAAAGCCTGGGGTGGCGCGTATTGGTGAGCAGAGCAAGGAACCCGACCGACGGCACGGGAGACGACCAACGGGAGCGGAGGCGGACGGGAATCGAACCCGCCCAGCCCGGATGCCGGGCCACACCGGTTTTGAAGACCGGGAGGGGCACCAGCCACCTGAACGCCTCCGTTGCTCACCTTAGCCTGCCCGGGCGGCGGGAAGCCGAGGGCGGTGCGACAGTAGGTCAGTGACGACGACCCAGGTTCCACGACTCACCCAGTACGCGCACGGTGGCGGCTGCGCCTGCAAGATCCCGCCCGGCGAGCTCGAGGCGGTGGTCGCCGGGCTGGTCGGCACGGAGCTGCCGCGCGGGCCGGGCGAGCTGCTGGTCGGCCTCGACGACGGGGACGACGCGGCGGTCGTGCGGATCGCGAACGGCACGGCGATCGTCGTCACGGCCGACTTCTTCACGCCGGTGGTCGACGACGCGTACGACTGGGGCCGGATCGCCGCCGCCAATGCCCTCTCCGATGTGTACGCGATGGGCGGCACGCCCGTCGTCGCCGTCAACCTGCTCTGCTGGCCGCGCGATCTGCTGCCGATGGAGCTGGCCGGCGAGGTGCTGCGCGGCGGGCTGGACGTGGCGCGGGAGGCGGGGTGCCACGTGGCCGGCGGGCACAGCGTCGACGACCCGGAGCCGAAGTACGGCATGGCGGTCACCGGCGTCGCCGACCCGGCCCGGCTGATGCGCAACGACGCCGGGGTCGCCGGGCTGCCGCTGACCCTCACCAAGCCGCTCGGGATCGGCGTGTTGAACAGCTGGCACAAGGCGACCGGTAAGGTGTCCGCCGAGGCGGTGGCCGCGATGACCCGGCTCAACCGGGACGCGTCCGGCCAGGCCCTCGCCGCGGGTGTCGCCTGCGCAACCGACATCACCGGCTTCGGCCTGCTCGGCCACCTGCACAAGCTCGCCCGAGCCAGCGGGGTGACGGCTCGGATCGACGCGGCCGCGGTGCCCTATCTGGCAGGCGCCCGGCAGGCTCTGCACGACGGGTACGTGAGTGGCGGCACCCGCCGCAACCTGGACTGGGTGCGCCCGCATCTCGACTCGGGCCGTACCGCCGACGACGAGCTGCTTCTGCTGGCCGACGCCCAGACCTCCGGCGGCCTGCTGGTGGCCGGCATCCTGCCCGGTTACCCGGTGGTCGGCGAGCTGCTGCCGGCCCGCGCCGACGGGGTCACCGTGGAGGTCCGCTGAGTCGCCGGGGTCGACCGGAGGAATTGCCCCGCGCTGCGGCATGATCGAGCCATGGAGGTCCTCAGCAGCCGCATCCTGCTCCGCCCGTCCGACCCGGAGCGCAGCCACCGCTTCTACCGGGACACCCTCGGCCTCGCGATCTGTCGCGAGTTCGGCCCACCCGATCACCGCGGGTTGGTCTTCTTCCTCGGTCAGGGGCTGCTCGAGGTGTCCGGCGGATCCGGCGGCGCACCGGCCGGCCCGGTGCAGATCTGGCTGCAGGTCCGCGACGTGCCGGCCGAACACGACCGCCTCGCGGCGGCGGGCGTGACGATAATCCGGGAGCCCCGCACCGAGCCGTGGGGACTGGTCGAGATGTGGATCGAGGACCCGGAGGGCGTACGGATCGTGCTCGTCGAGATCCCCGCGGATCATCCCCTTCGCCGCGATCAGAGGTGAGGCGATGGACGTGCCGGCCGAACCGGCACGTCCATCGCCAATCGTCAGGCGGGTGTCAGAGGCCGAGCTTGCCGGTTCCGGCCCCGGCGGTGACGACCGACTTCACCGTGCTGGCCGTGTCCAGCGTGTACGCGTACGGGATCGCGTTGACGCTGCCGTTGGTCACCGGCGTGCCGGAGTTGACGAAGTAGTTGTTGCGCTGCACCAGGTTGCCGTTCGGCGAGGTCCCCTGCGCCAGCGTGGTCGGCTTCGCGACGTTCTCGAAGTAGTTGCCCTCGACCAGAACACCGGCCTCCATGGTGGACGCGACACCGTAGCTGGTCACGCCGCCGTAGAAGTTGTTGTACACATGCACCGGGTTGCCGAACCGCACCCGCGGGTGCCGCTGGTTGGTGCCGTCGAACCAGTTGTGGTGGTACGACACGCGCAGGTGGCCGCGGTCACCGGTGTTCGAGTCGTCCGAGCTCAGCAGCATCGTCTTGTCGTGGCTGCGGGTGATGTTCCACGAGACGGTGATGAAGTCGGATGCCAGCCGGATGTCGACCAGGCCGTCGTACGCGCTGGAGAAGATGTTGTGGTCGACCCAGATGTTGTGCGACCCGTCCTGGATGTTGATGGCGTCGTCGTTCGACCCGGTGAAGTTCAGGTTCTGGATGATGATGTTGCTGACGTTCGACATGGTGAGGCCGCCGCCGCTCAGGCCCGACCCGGAGCCGACGCCCTGGATCGTCTTGTTCGAGGTCACCTTGTGCATGCCGGTCAGCGCGATCATCCCGGACACCTTGATCACCTGCGCGCCGCTGGCCTGGAGCGCGGTGTCCAGCGTCGCCGCGGTGGTCACCGTGGTCGCGGCCGCGCTGCCACCGCCGGTGGTACCGCCGTTCTGCGCCCCCCAGCCGACAAGCGTGCCGGCGAGCACCACGGGCTGGGTCGCCGCACTGGACGGGAGCATCGAATAGCCCACCACCAGCGCCGGCGCAGCGGCGGGGAATGTTCGCTTAAGCACCCACCCAGGCCGGCCTGCCCG
>DASWMR010000199.1:0-5137 GCA_036399635.1 Actinoplanes sp.
CAGGAGCTGCTCGGCCGGTTGCCCCGATGGTTCGGCGAGGCAACCGGCTGAGCCAGTCGCTACAGGAACCCGCCGGACTGCCGCGCCCACAGGTCCGCGTAGCGGCCGCCGCGCTCGAGCAGCTCGGCGTGGGTGCCCTGCTCGGCGATGCGGCCGCCGTCCAGAACCACGACCCGGTCCAGGTGCGCGATGGTGGACAGCCGGTGGGCGATGGCGAGCACGGTGCGGCCGGTCAGCACCGCGGCGAGGGTGTCGTGGATGGCCGCCTCTGCTTCCGAGTCGAGCGCGGCGGTGGCCTCGTCGAGCACCAGGATCGGCGCGTCCCGGTAGAAGGCGCGGGCCAGCGCGAGGCGCTGTCGCTGACCACCGGAGAGGCGGATGCCGCGTTCACCGACGTGCGCGTCCAGCCCGGTACGCCCGTCCGCGTCGCGCAGCGCGGCCACGAATTCGTCGGCGGACGCCCGGCGTACCGCCTCGGTGATCCGCGGGTCGTCGCCGGCGCCCGGCCCGGCGATGTTCTCCCGCACCGAGCGGTGCAGCAGGGTTGCCTCCTGGGCGACCATGGCGATCTGGCCCCGCAGGCTCTGCTGGGTCACCTCCCGGATGTCGGTGCCGTCGATCGTGATCGTGCCGGACTCCGCGTCGTGGAACCGCAGTAGCAGGCCGACCAGCGTGGACTTGCCCGCACCGGAAAGGCCGACGATGCCGACCCGCTCACCGGCGGCGACGTCGAGGCAGAGCCGGTCGAGCCCGCCCGCGCCCCGGCCGTAGTGGTGGCTCACCGACGAGAAGCGGATCGCGCCGCCGCGTACCCGCAAGGGTTTGGCCTGGGGTTTGTCGGCGACCGCGAGGGGCTGCGCGACGGTGCGCAGGGCCTGACGCAGCGCGCCGGCCGACCCGTTCAGCGACGACACCGCGTCGAGCAGCCACTCGGCCATCGAGGTGATCCGGAAGCTGAGCGCGAGCGCGGCGGCGACCAGCCCGAGCGGCGCCGCATCGGTGCGCCAGAGGGCGATCCCGTAGCCGACCAGGCCGACGAGCAGGGCACTGCCGAGCGCCATCATGCTGGCGTTGATCGTCACCTCGACCCGCTGCAGCTCGAGGTGGGCGCGTCGGGCACGCTCAAAGACACTGCGGTCGTACGCGGCGCGGCCGTCCTCGCGGCTGATCAGCGCCAGCGTGTCGACGTTCGCGTAGGAGTCGACGAGTAGACCGGTCAGCGCGGACTCGGCCTGCTGCAGGCGCTCCGAGGCACGTCGGTAGCGCGGCACCACCCAGCGCATGAGCAGCGCGTACGCCAGGATCCAGGCGCACAGCGGCAGCAGCAGGCGAACGTCGATGGTGGACATCAGCCACAGCGAGCCGGCGATGTACGCGGTCACGTACAGCAGCGTGTGGACGATGGAATACGCGGCGGTCGCGGCTGCCTCACCACCGTCGCGCACCCAGGTGGCGATGCGCCCGGCCAGGTCGTCGCGGAACCAGCCCACGGACTGCCGAGACACGTACCGGTGGGCCCGCCACCGGGCGAGCGGGCGGGCGTTGGCACGGAACGCGATGTCGTCGAGGGCTTCGCTGAGCAGGTGCAGCAGGGGCCGGGCGAGCAGGACGAAGGCGGCCACCGCGACCAGCTCGGTGCCGTGGTCGGCCCAGAGCGTGCGGGGGCTTCCGGTGCTGAGCAGGTCGACCAGGCGGGCGGCGTACCCGATCAGCCACACCTCGATCGCGGCACCGAGCAGGGTGGTGACGGCGGCGGCCGCGACGACCGCCCGCAGCGGCCGGAACTCCTGGAGCAGGAACTGCCGGACGCCGGCGGCCGGGGTGCCGGCGTCAGCGGACGGGAAGGGGTCAACCGGGTTTTCGAACAGAGCGAACACGAAGTGCCTTTCCGGCAGGGGAGACGAACCAGGGACGATGCAGACCGGCGTACGTCCTCATGGCTGTTCTCTCCTTCGTCGGCACTTTCGTCGTTGCCAGCCCGACGCTAGGCGTCCTCGCGCGGCGCTGCCTCCCATTTTCCGCTGCGCCGGTCGCCGTGGAATAGAATCGGTGCTCCGCCCTGCCGCCGCGACGGGAGCAGCCACCGCATGAGCAGCCTGGAAGACCTCGAGCGTCGCATCGCCGCCGTTGAGGAGCGGCTCGGGCTGGAGGCTGGGCTGCGGGCGAGCGGCGATCGTGACCCCGGCGGCATGGCGCAGACGCTGCGCGCCCAGCAGCACACCATCCAGGCGCTGGCTATCACCCAGTCGCTGCACAACGAGAAACTCGACCGCCACGACGAATCCCTGACCGCCGCGCACGGCAAGCTCGACCGGATCATCACACTGCTGGACCGGCTCCTTGACACCGATCGATACGCCACAAATCTCCACACTTTCTCCACCTGGCGGACCGACGTGTTGAGTGGGTGAATGACTCAGCTTGACCGGATCGGTGATCGGCGTCGACTCCGGGCGGGCAGCCGGCCGTCACCGATGGTGCCGGGTGACCTGCTCGCGCATCTGCTCGGCGAAGCCCTCGGCGCCGACGGGACGACCAGGCCGGTGTCCTCGTAGTGACGGATGGTGCGGATGCTCAGGCCCACCCGCTCGGCGGCCTCGCCCGACGGGCGCGTGCGGCACCGTCCCGGGCGGCGTGGTTCCAGGTGCCGACCGGGGTCGGCCGGCGGGCGGCGTTCACCCGCCAGATGTCATCCGGCGTCGAGGGGGCCTATCCGGGCCGCGCCTCCACGCCGCCCGACCCTGCCCTTCGGTAAGAGGAGAGTTGACCTGAGCCACACGTGGCGATCCTCACCGCCAACCGCACGCCTCGCGCCTGCGGCCCGCGAGGTTAGAGTGGGCGCCAGCGTCGCGTGTCGGTGGCAGACCGTGTCAGGCATGGAGGCGCCGGACCGAGGGACGCACGAGTGATGATCGCCCACCCTTCACCCACCCCCGGTGCGTGAGGGCGAGAAGCCCAGGCTGATCGCCTGGAGCCGCGAGCTGCGCGGCGTCCACGACAGACTGCGCGAAGCGCTTGCCGTGACCCGACAGGCCCTCAGCGACGGCGAGCCGGTCGAGTCGGCGACCAGCGACCTACTGCTGTTCTGCCACGGGTTCTGCACGATCCTGACCGCCCACCACGAGGGCGAGGACCGTCACCTGTTCCCGGCCATCGCCGAGCAGTACCCCCAGCTGCGCGACACGCTGCACAAGCTGCGGCAGGACCACTCGATGATCGCTCATCTGCTGGCCGGGCTGCAGACTGCGGTCGCCAGCGCCGCCGCCCCCGGCGAGCTGCGCCGCCACCTGGAGGGCGTCGCGGCGATCATGGAGTCGCACTTCCGGTACGAGGAACGCCAGCTACTCACCGTCCTGGAAACGCTGGCCCTGGACGCCGACCCCCGCGCGGTGCTGGGCCTGTCAAGCCAGTCGGTGTAGGCCAGGCAGGCACAGATTGATCCTCCGGTGGTCGCCGGCCGTGGTCAGGCCGTTGGCTGTGGCCGCACGGCCCCGTACAGGAACAGGTCGACCAGCTCCTCTGTCGTGGCCGGCGTCGTCTGCCGGGGACCGCCGGAACGAGCGAAGAACACAGCGAGGAACGCATCCGCCGTCGCCTCGGCCGGCAGCCGCAGCTCACCGGCCTCCGGTTCCAACAGGTCCAGGATGGCCTGCCGGGTCGAGGTCTGAGCGTAACCCGACGATCGGGCGCGAGCTGGGCCGGCGCCGCCGGTTTCACGATCGGCTCGGTGGAGGCCATCCCCGTTCTCTTCCGGGACTTCGAGACGGCCGACCAGATCCTGCACTGCGCCGGAACTCAGCACGGGCCGTACCTGGTCACGGCCCGGGAGTGAAGGGCGGGCGCCCGATGTGAGCGCGCAGGGCGTCGCTGTTTCGACGGGCGAGATGAGCGGTGATGTCGGCGGTGATGTCGACCGTTTGCGGAAGGATCTGCCGGATCCGGCTGTATACCTGCTCCTGGTCCGCGCTCGGCAACTCCAGATATGCCGAGACGGTGGCGAGATGGCCGACGAAGTCGCGAGCACTCATCGTCAGGCGCCGCTCGATGACGGACAGCTGCACGTCGGTGAACCACTCGGATCGTTGCAGCTCTGTCCCCGGCCACTGCATGGCATGGTCCGGAGGCGTCCCATCCGGAGACGGAACATCGTCGCTCTCCAGGAACGGCGCGCGGGCCGCTCGAACGGCTTCCCGCACAGCGGGGTCAGCGAGCTCGAACGGGCCACCGAACGAGGCGAAAATGCCCCCCGGCTCCAGCAGCGCCGCCATGCGCGACCATCGACCTTCCGGTTTGGTCCAATGCAGCGCCGCCGCCGCATAAACGAGCCCGTAGCTTTCGCCCGGTGGTAGATCCTCGAACGCGGCCTGCACGGTCGTGACGTTCGCCGGCACATGCTTACGCAACTCGGCAAGCATGGCCCCGTCCGGTTCGGTCGCGGTGACCGCAACCCCCCGCTGCGCGAACAGGCGGGTCGCTTTGCCGGTCCCGGCGCCGATCTCGAGAGCGGTCCGGATCGGCTTTCCCGCGTACGCGCCGACCAGGTCGAAAAGCTCCACGGGATACCCGGGCCGGAATCGTTCGTATGATTCCGCGATCTCTCCGAAACTCAGCGCGCGAGACATGCCGGGCATCGTGACACGCTCCGTGCCCTCAATGCCTCGTCTTTATCGCCGGGTGCTGACCTAGCCTTTGGGATCAGCGAGCAGCGACATGTCCGCCTCTGGCTCGTCGCGGGTCTGCTGAGCGCGTCCACCGTTGCGGCGACGATCGTGGTGACCACCCTGGTCGGACCGACACCGTCTGGCGACCACCTCACCTTCGGATCTACGGTGATGGTGCCGCTGCTTCTCGGCGGCGGGCTGGCATTCGGGCTCCTCAGGAAGGTGGTCCGCGTTCGACGACGGGAGCTGCCGTCCGCGGCGGCTGCGTGAGCCAGCACCGGGCCGATTCGCGGAGGGGTTCATGGATGCTCAGACCGCCTATTGGGATCGCGCTGCGAGCACTAAGACGTTTACGCATCCGCTGCATCTGCCGTGGCTGGAAGGGATCGGGCGGCATGCCGCGGTGCTCGACTACGGGTGCGGCTACGGACGCAGCCTCGGGGAGCTCGCGCGGGCGGGCTTTGACACCCTCACCG
>DASWMR010000200.1:0-1842 GCA_036399635.1 Actinoplanes sp.
CTGCGTGAGGGCGACCACCTGTTCTTCACCGACTGGCGGGGTGACCCGGACGAGCGGATGCGCGACGACGGGCCGACCATCGCCGAGCTGTTCGCCGCGGCCGCCAAGCGCGGCGTGGTGGTCAAGGGCCTGCTCTGGCGCTCGCACGTCGACAAGCTGGCCTACAGCGAGGAAGAGAACCGCAACCTCGGTGACGAGATCGCCGACGCCGGTGGTGAGGTGCTGCTCGACCAGCGGGTACGCCGCGGCGGCTCGCACCACCAGAAGCTGGTCGTGCTGCGCCACCCGGGGCGGCCGGAGCTGGACATCGCGTTCGCCGGCGGGATCGACCTGTGCCACAGCCGGCGCGACGACGCCGATCATCTCGGTGACCGGCAGGTGGTCGCGATGGCCAAGGCGTACGGGAAGAACCCGCCCTGGCATGACGTGCAGTTGGCGTTGCGAGGGCCGGTGGTCGGCGCTCTCGACCTGACCTTCCGCGAGCGCTGGACCGACCCGGCGCCACTCGACCAGCACGGCCCGATCTCCACCGTCGCCGACAAGCTGCGCGGCGCCGACCTGCACGCCGACCACCTACCGCCGCAGCCACCCGACCCGCCGGCCTGCGGCCCGCACAACATCCAGGTGCTGCGCACCTATCCGGCGATGCGCCCGAAGTACGGCTTCGCTCCGGACGGCGAGCAGACCGTGGCCCGCGGCTACACCAAGGCGATCCGCCGCGCCCGCAAGATGATCTACGTCGAGGACCAGTACCTCTGGTCCGCCGAGGTGGCCCGGCTGTTCGCCGAGGCGCTCAACACCAACCCGGGCCTGCACCTGATCGCGGTGGTGCCGCGCCATCCGGACGTGGACGGGCGCTGGTCGCTGCCGCCCAACCAGGTCGGCCGGGAACAGGCCATCTCACTGTGCCGCCGGGCCGCGCCGGAGCGGGTGCACGTCTTCGACCTGGAAAACCACGAGGGTACGCCGATCTATGTGCACGCCAAGGTCTGCGTGATCGACGACGTGTGGTGCAGCGTGGGCAGCGACAACTTCAACCGGCGCTCCTGGACCCACGACAGCGAGCTCTCCAACGCGATCCTCGACGACACACTCGACGAGCGGGAGCCCCGAGATCCGGCCGGGCTCGGCGAGGGTGCCCGGCGCTTCCCGCGCGACCTGCGGCTCGCGCTGATGCGCGAGCACGCCGACTCCAAAGACGACGACGGCCTGGTGGATCCGCTCGATGCGGTACGCACGATGACCGCGGCCGCCGAACGCCTGCGGGACTGGCACGACGGCGGCGAGCACGGTGACCGCCCGCCGGGCCGGCTCGTGCCGCACGAGACCGAGCGGCTGCCGTGGCATCAGCGGCTGTGGGCGACCCCGGCGTACCGCCTGATCTACGACCCGGACGGCCGCCCGTGGAAGGACCGCCGCGCCGGCCGCTGGTAGCGGTCCTCCAATGCACCCTCGCGGTGCGTATAGGTGAGCAGAGCAAGGCGGTGCGGTGCGATGCGGTGCGTATAGGTGAGCAGAGCAAGGCGGTGCGGTGCGTATAGGTGAGCAGAGCAAGGGCTAGTCGGGCAGCTTCCAGGTGTGTGGCACCAAGATCGGGGCAGCCGGGTCGCCGGCCGGGATGAAGCCGACCCGCCACGCGCTCATCGGTGGGCGGCCGGCGGCCAGCCACCGGTCCAGGATGGCGATCGCGTCGGCGGCGAACGCGTCGGCGTGCTCGCCGCCGGCCAGCACCGTCCCGTCCGGCAGGATCATCGCGCCGCCGCCGCGCGACTCGTCGAGCAGCACCAGGCCGGCCTGCTCGCGGTGCGGAAGGGCGGCGTGCGTGGCGCGGCGGTGCCAGAC
>DASWMR010000201.1:0-3966 GCA_036399635.1 Actinoplanes sp.
GCCGTGCCGGCGACCAGGATGCGGCGCACAGACCGAGAAATACGCACGTCGTTTCAACGCGCGGCACCGCGATCAGGATGCGTACGCGCCGCGCTGATCGCCGCCGTGCTGCTGCGCCTCCGGAATCGGCACTATCGCCGCTACACGAGCGTGTAGTAGCCTACACATGTGAGTAGTCCTTCCGACCTGACCGCGCGGGCGCGCATCCGTGACTCGGCCCTCAAGCTCTTTGCCGAGCGGGGCATCGATCGCGCCACGGTCCGCGACATCGCCCTCGACGCGGGCGTCTCGTCTGGCCTGCTGCGGCATCACTTCGGCTCCAAGGAGGGGCTGCGCGACGCCTGCGACGAGTTCGCGCTGGGCGAGATCACCAGGATCGGCAGCCGGTTCACGACGTTTCAGGTGCTCGACCGCATCGACCCCGGGGTGCGGCTGCTACAGCGCTATCTGATCCAGTCCATGTTGGAGGGTTCGGCGGCTGGAAACGCCCTCTTCGACCGGATGATCGAGTATGCCGAGCAGTGGCTGGCCACCACGGACATCAAGGTGGCCGATCCCCGGGCGTTCGTGGCCGTGCTCAGCGCCATGAAGCTCTCCATGTTCACCATGCGTGACCAGTTGTCCCGCGTGCTCGGCGAGGATGTCGACGAGCCGTCCGGATGGGCGCGGATGCTGCAGGCCTCCGTCGAAATCTTCTCGCAGCCCATAGTCACCCCCGCACAGGCCGAGCAGGTGCGTAATGCGTTTGCCCGGTTGGACAGTCCAACCCCCGAGGAGTAAGCCATGACCGAGGCCATTGATGCCGAGGGACTGATCAAACGGTTCGGCAAGGTCACCGCTTTGGACGGGCTCGACCTGCGCGTCCGGACCGGTGAGGTGCACGGGTTCCTCGGTCCGAACGGGGCCGGCAAGACCACCATGATCCGGATTCTGCTGGGTCTGATGCGGCACGACGGCGGCCGGGTGCGGCTGCTCGGCGGCGACCCCTGGTCCGACGCGACGGCGCTGCACCGCCGCCTCGCGTACGTGCCGGGTGACGTCACGCTCTGGCCGACCCTGTCCGGCGGCGAGGTGATCGACCTGCTCGGTCGGTTGCGCGGCGGCCTCGACCCGCGGCGGCGTGCCGAGCTGCTCGATCGGTTCGACCTCGACCCGCGCAAGAAGGGCCGCACCTACTCCAAGGGCAACCGGCAGAAAGTGGCCCTGGTCGCCGCGCTGGCGTCCGATGTGGAGCTGCTCATCCTGGATGAGCCGACCAGCGGCCTCGACCCGTTGATGGAGGAGGTGTTCCGCGAGGTCATCCTGCAGGAGAAGAAGCGCGGCGACCGGACGGTGCTGCTCTCCAGCCACATCCTCGCCGAGGTCGAGGCGCTCTGCGACCGGCTGACGATCATTCGGGACGGCCGTACGGTGGAGACCGGCACGCTTGCCGACATGCGGCACCTCACCCGCACCTCGATCCAGGCCGAACTGGCCGGTTCGCCGGACGGCCTGGCCACCCTGGCCGGCGTGCACGACCTGCGCACCGAGAACGGCCGGGTGCACTTCGATGTGGACACCGACGCGCTCGAACCGGCCCTGCAGAAGCTGGTCAAGGTCGGCGTACGCAGCCTGGTCAGCCAGCCGCCGTCGCTGGAGGAACTCTTCCTCCGGCAGTACCAGAAGGGCGACCGATGACCGGCACCGGTCGGTTGATCCGGCTCATCCTGCGCCGCGACCGCATGATCATGCCGATCTGGGTGCTGCTCCTCGGGGTCGTTCCGGCCGGCTACGTCGCCTCCTTCCAAGGCCTGTTCGCCACCGATCAGGAGCGGATCGCGTACGCCCAAATCGGTTCCAACGCCGGGTTCGTCGCGCTGTACGGCCTACTGAAAGGTGACTCGTTCGGTGAGCTCGCCGCCTGGCGGGCCGGGTTCCTACCGGTGATGATCGGGCTCTGCGTGCTGCTGACCGTCATCCGGCACACCCGGGTCGAGGAGGAGGCCGGGCGCACCGACCTGATCGGCGCCGCGGTGGTGGGCCGGCAGGCTCCGCTGGCCGCCGCCCTGATCACCGCGGCCGGCGCCAGCCTGCTGATCGGCCTGGTGCTGGTCGGCGCGATGACCGGCCAGGGCATGCCGCTCGACGGTTCGCTGGCGTTCGGCGCCGAATTCGTGCTGGCCGGCTGGATCTTCGCGGGCGTGGCGGCGATTGCCGCTCAGCTCACCGGCAGCGCCCGGGCCGCCCGCTCGATCGCGGTCGTGGTGCTGGGCGCGTCCTATGTGCTGCGAGTGGGCGGTGACATCTCCACGCTCGGCGACGGCAGCCTCGCCTGGCTGTCCTGGATCAGCCCGCTCGGCTGGGTGACGCACATCTTCCCGTACGCGACGAACGCCTGGTGGCCGATGGTGCCGTCGGCGCTGTTCAGCATTTCGGCCGTGGTGATCGCGGTGGTGCTGCGCGGCCGGCGCGACCTCGGCGCCGGACTGCTGCCGGCCCGCCTCGGCCGGGCCACGGCCGCGGCCACGTTGTGTACGCCCCTGGCTCTTGCCTGGCGTCTGCACCGCGGCCTGCTGATCGGCTGGATCGTCGGGTTCGCCCTGCTGGGTCTGGTCTTCGGTGCGGTCGGCGGCAGCGTGGTCGACCTGGCCGGCGGCAACAAGGGCATGTCCGACATCTTCGCGCGACTGGGCGGCGCCAAGACCCTGACAGACAACTACTTCGCGAGCACGGCGGGCATCGTCGGCCTGATCGCCGCCTGCTATGCCGTGCAGGCCACCCTGCGTCTGCGCGACGAGGAGCAGACCGGCCGCGCCGAGGCGGTTCTGGCGACGGCCGTCTCCCGCCTCGGCTGGGCCGGCAGCCACCTGCTGTTCTCACTGGTGGGCTCGGCGCTGGTGCTGTTCGCCGAGGGACTGGTGGCCGCCCTGGCCTTCCCGGAGGGCGAGTTCGGCGAGGTGCTCGCGGCCTCGATGGTCCAGTTGCCGGCGGTCTGGGTGATGGCCGCGGTGGCCGTGCTGCTCTTCGGGTTGCTGCCCCGCTATGCGGCAGTGGCCTGGGCGGCGCCCTTCCTCTGCCTGCTACTGCTCCTGGCCGGCGGCGTGCTGCGACTCGACCAGTGGGTGTTGGACATCTCGCCGTTCACCCACGTGCCGCACCTGCCGGGCGCCGACCCGGCGCCGACGCCGCTGATCACGCTGACCGTGGTGGCGCTCGCGCTCGCCGTGGCGGGCCTGACCGGCCTGCGCCGCCGCAACGTTCCCGACTGAGAGGCCTGCCGCAGTTCCCTTACGCACCATGCGTCCCAGGGCTCCCCGGTCTGGCTATCCTCGCGAAAACCAGTGCAAAGGATGGCTAGGGTGCCTGTATCGGGTGCATCCGGCCACCCATGCGTCCGGCTCAGGTCTGCCCTGGTCCGGTGTGGAGGGTCTCGTGGTGGTCGAGCTGCCGGCTGCGGTCATCGACATCGACGTCGCTGACCCGCTGCCGGCCGTGGCCGCCACCGGGCCGGACGGTTGCCGGGTGCTGCGGGCGTGGGTGCTGGTCCGGTTATTCACCGAACCGTTGGGGACCGTGCTGATCGACGTACCGGTTGCGGGCCTGCGACCCGCGGAGCTGGCGGGCGCGATCGACACCGAGCTGGGCACCGCACTGGCGCCCCGACTCGCCGAGCTGGGCCGGACGGCCGTGCCGATCGACGGCATCACCCCGGTCACCGAGCCGGCGTTCCTGGCCCGTCGCCGTGCCGTGCTCGACACCGCCCCACCGATCACCGTGGTGATCTGCACCCGCGAGCGGCCCGACGCCCTGGCCCGCTGCCTGGACAGCCTCCTGGTGCAGGATTACCCCGACTTCCGCATCCTGGTCGTCGACAATGCGCCGGTCACCGACGCGGCAGCCGAAGTCGTGCGCTCCGCCGCCCGCCGCGGCCCGGTCAGCTACCTGACCGAGCCGCGCGCCGGCCTGTCGTTCGCCCGCAACGCCGCC
>DASWMR010000202.1:0-2002 GCA_036399635.1 Actinoplanes sp.
GTGGGGGGCGGCCCGGGCCGCCGGCGTTGCGTTGAAGGCGATCGCCAAACCGACTTCGGCAAAGAGCGGCACGTCCGACCGGCCGTCGCCCACGGCCGCGCACCGGCCCGGCTCCACACCCAACTCGGCGGCCACGCTCACCGCGAAGTCACGCTTGCCCAACTCGTCCAGGTGCATGGCGACTTCCCCGCTGTAACAGCCATCGATCACCTCCAGACACGGCCCGGAGGCCCGATCGAAACCGAAGCGCTCACCCAGATGAACGCCCACCACCTCCCACGCCAGCGTCGCCAACACCGGCGCCAGCCCACGCCGGCGACACCACTGCACGGTCTCGGCGATGCCGTCCACGAGCGGCAGCGACTCCAGGAACCCACGGATCTCCGCGGGAGTCCGACGCGCCCAGCCCCGAGCATCGAGCATCGCTGCCTCCGACGAGCTCAGCGTGCCGGCACCGTAGCCGGCCTCCACCTCCCGGACCACCTCGGCATGCCCCAGGAACCCCGCCAGATGCTGGCCACTGCTGGTCTGCGGCACCAGAGTCCCGTCGACATCGAAGAACACCGCCCCACGAATCACCACCGAACGGTACCGAACCGCCACCGTCGTGAGAGGGTGCAACGATGCGGCAGTTTCCTCCTAACGGGCGCCTACCTGCCGTTCGACCTCGTGGTTCGGGGGACGCTTCGCCCGGCGACATCCTGCGCACCGTCGGGGCCGCCGGTCATCTGCTGAGCGCCACGCTGTCCACGGTGGATTCCGCGGCGCGCGCCTGGCATTGGGGACCGACCGACCCGAGCGGCTTCGCAGCCGTAGGAGTGAACGAAACCCTCCTGCACACGTACGACATCACGCAGGGCCTCGGGGTCGGCTGGCTTCCGCCCGCACCCCTCTGCGCGGGCGTCCTCGCCCGCCTCTTCGCCGACGCCCCGGCGGGTGATCCCGCCCGGGTGCTCCTCTGGTGCACCGGCCGGGGCGACCTCGCCGGACAGCCGCGCGTGACGTCGTGGGTGCCGAGGGCCGCGGAAAATTGAGTTGCCGCCGGGCGTTTCTTTTGTGATCTTGGGACGGTGACCACCGTACCCTTCCCGGAGCGCCGCCTGATCGACCCGAGCGTGGTGCGGGGGCTGATCGCCGCGCAGTTCCCGCACTGGGCGGACCTTCCCGTCCGGCCGGTCCAGGTCAGCGGCTGGGACAACCAGACCTTCCGGCTCGGCGACCGGATGTCGGTGCGGCTGCCCACCGCCGGGGGGTACGCGCTGGCGATCGACAAGGAGCACCGTTGGCTGCCGGTGCTCGCGCCCCACCTGCCGCTGCCGATCCCCGTGCCGGTGGCGAAGGGCGAACCGGGCGACGGGTACCCCTTTGCCTGGTCGGTGTACGAGTGGATCGACGGCGAGCCGGTCGGCACCGGCACCATCGGCGACCTGACCGGGTTCGCGGACGACCTGGCCGCGTTCCTCGTCGCGCTGCGGCAGGTCGATCCGGCCGGCGCACCCGAGCCGGGCATGCACAACTGGTTCCGTGGCGGGTCGTTGCTGGTATACGACGCCGAGACGCGACGGGCGATCGACACGCTCGGCGCGCGGGTGCCGCGGGACACCGTCACCGAGATCTGGGACGCGGCGCTGCGGGCCGACTGGGACGGGCGCCCGGTGTGGTTCCACGGCGATGTGTCGCACGGCAATCTCCTGCTCCGGGAGGGCAGGCTCGCCGCGATCATCGACTTCGGCACCTGCGGCGCCGGCGATCCCGCCTGCGACGTGGTGATCGCCTGGACGCTGCTGTCCGGGGCGAGCCGGGACGCGTTCCGGGCCCGGCTCGGGCTCGACCCGGGGACCTGGGCGCGGGGGCGCGGGTGGGCACTGTGGAAGGCGCTGATCGTCTACGCCGGTGCACTACCCGACGACCATGCCGGGGCCGCGGGCGCGCGCCGCGTCATCGACGAGATCCTCGCCGAGTACGCACTCACCCGTTAGCCTCACCCCGGCCAGCCTCACCC
>DASWMR010000203.1:0-6445 GCA_036399635.1 Actinoplanes sp.
ATGGCTGGCCAGGGCAAACACGTGATGTCAGCCTCGGCGTGGTCAGCCGTCCGTTGCGGGGTCGCCGCGGCTGACGCGGTGAATGGTGAGCGGCCGACGCGGTATTCCTCGGCGAGGTCGGCTATGGACAGGCCACCTTCGGCGTATCGGGCCCGGATCGAGCGTTGCGCGGACTCGGCCAGCTTGGGTTGCTTGCCGCGCAGCTGCTTGGCGACCATGCCCCCGCGGGTGCGCAGCCGGATCAGGTTGGCCTCGAACTCGGCGGCCAGGGTCTGCCGGAACAGGCGGCCCGCACGGTTCTTGCGGCTGGTGCCGGAGAATCCGCGGTCGATGTAAATTCGGTCTGGGGCGATGCCCAGGGCGGTCAGTTGTTCGGTCTGCACGATGACGTCTTGTTCGTCGGTGGAGCAGCGGGCGTAGCCGACCCGGGACCCGTTCACTCCGGCATAGTTCCGGATAGGGCTCCCTCAGTGGAACGATTCGCGGAACGCTCTTACGGAACAGCCGTGACCTTGGCCGACGTCGTCGCCGGCGGTGTTTCGATGGACGAACCCCTTACCGAACATCATGATCGAGGGTGTCGAGGCCCATCGCCGTGTGGAGTAGCGGCTGAAGGGCGTCCAGGAGCGGACCGGGGTGGATTGGGAGGCCATTGGCGTCTTCCCCGGCCTCGAACTCGCCGATCTCCAAGCCGACGAGGTCGGACTCGCCCATGGCGAGCGCAGCGGATCTGAGTTCGCTGAGTGTGAGGCCGCCGGGAACGAGGTAGTCGGTGGGCACGATGCCGGGTTCAAGGACGTCACAGTCGATGTGCACATAGACCGGACGGCCGGCGATCGCGGCCCGCAACCTTTTCGCCAGGTTCGGTCCTGGCCCGACCAGCGTGATCACGCCATCATCGATCAGGGACTGCTCGACCGGGTCGATGTCACGTGCCCCGCAAAGGATCGCGTTCTCTGGCTTCAGCCCCTGTCCAAGACCGGCGTCCCACATACCGAGCGGGCCGCTGAAGGCGAGGCCTCCGAGGTAGCCGGTGGTGCTGTTCTGGGGGGTGTTGAGGTCTGCGTGCGCGTCGAACCAGACGACCACCGCGTCTGGGCGATACCTGGCGACGACCGGAAGCGTCGCCAGAGCGACCGCGCAGCGGCTCAGCGCTGTGACCGGAAAGGCGCCGTCGCGCAACAACTCGTCGAAATGCTCTGCCATGGCGCGCAGTGCCGGCTGAGCCGCAGCCAGCTCTTCTTCCCAGTTGGTGCACAGCGCGGGTTCGGGTGACCCGATGACAACCGGTGCTGAACCCAGCCGAGCGGCCAGTTCGGCTGCGATCATTCCCGACGCCTGCATGGCCCGGTCGTTGTGGTCGCCGGCGCGGGCCGCGAAGTGCGTGATCACCGGCGACAGGGGGTTGGACGCTGACACGGGTTCTCGCTTTCACCGCCGTTTGGGATCTAGGTCAGGGCCGGTGGATGCAGGGGCGGCCACCGCCTGGTCGGAGCCGCGCTGTGGGCTGCGCGGGGTGATTCGTCAGGCAGGACGCGTTCGTAGCAGACCGAGTGGTCGGAGCCCACGTACGCGCCGAACAGCGGGATCTCGCGGTAGCCCTCGCGCTCGTAGAAGCGCATCGCGTCCGGCTGGCCCGGGCCGGTCTCCAGCCGGATGGTCGTCCAACCGCGCTCCCGTGCGGCCTCCTCCAGCCCTCGGAGCAAGTCGGTCGCCACCCCCGAGCCGCGGCTCTTCGGTACCACGTACATCCGCTTCACCTCGACGGTGACCGGGTCGAGGCGGCGCAGCGCGGCGCAGCCGAGCGGTTGGCCGGTCGCTTCGTCGACCGCGACCAGGAACAGGTCGATGTTGTCGGCCGTCGGCGGCGTGCCGGGCTCGTGGTCATCGGCACCGTAGCGGAGGTCGAGTTCGGCTTTCTGCGCCACACGTAACGTCTCGCCCACCGGGTCGGTCCACGGCCGCTGCGCGATGATCCAGGTCATGCCGCTCCTCACCCACCCTCCGTAACAAGCGTTACGGTAACATTCGTTACGACCCTGAAGAGGTGAGAGTCGTGTCACTGCCTGCGGACCGAGCGGCCCAGGGCGAGGCGCTGTCGCGCGCGGTCTGGGACGTGCTCGCGCAACAGGGCCTGGAAAAGCTGACAGTGCGCGCGGTCGCCGCGGCGGCCGGCTGCACGACGGGCCTGGTTATGCACCGCTTCCCGAACCGTCGAGCGCTGCTGCTACACGCCCGGCAACTGCTGCACGACACCACCCGGCAGCGGGTCGAGGCACTCGAGGCCGCTGCCACCTCGCCGCGGGCGGCGCTGCGCGCGGTCCTCCGCCAGGGCATGGCGACCGATCCGGAGACGACCAACTGGAGCATCGTCTGGTTGGGCTTCCTGGCTGCGGCGGTGGCGGACGCCGAACTGATCGGCATGCACCGCCGCAACAACCGAGCCTGGCGGCAACGCCTAGAGCGGCTGGTCGCCGCGGCTGCCACGGACTGGCCGGTCGATCAGGTCGGCATGGTCGCCCTGGGGCTGATCGCAATGACCGAGGGTGTCGCGGCTCTCGCCGCCGCGGATCCCGCTGCCTACCCGGCGGATCAGCAGGAACGCATGCTCGACGCCGCCCTTGTGGCCTACGGCCTGGGATAGCACGGCAGCCGCCGTTCGTGAGGTGACGCGCCGCAGCGAGGGTGTTCTGGCGCGACGCCGCCGACCACTTCCCAACGATCAGAGAGGCGGTGGCCTGGCCGAACTTCAGCGACCCAAACTTTCAGCGACCCGCCATCCGCAGCAGATCCAGCCACACCTCGATGAAAAGCAGTTGCCGTTGGGTTTGCGCTCGCTGAAGCTGTCCCGATGGATCTCACAGCGGCGGCGCAGGCGTGGCAGACCGATGGTTTCGTGCACCTGCCCGGCTTTCTGCCGGCCGGCGAGGTCGCCGCGGCGGTGCGGCAGCTCGACCTGCTGTTTCCGAGCGCGGAGGGATTCCACGACGGCACCGATCCGCGCCGTGAGCGGTTCATCGGTGATGAGTTCGCCGGGATCGACACGTTTCCGTTCGCCAGTGTGGACATCAGCCTGCTGGCCGTGCACGACCGCATTCTCGCGTTGGCCGCGGCGCTTCTCAACGACAAAGACATCCACCTGTACGGGGCTGAGGCGTGGGCCAAATACACCGGCGCCTGTGACTACGACCAGGCGTTGCATCGCGACTACCTCAACCAGACCGTGTTGGTGCCCAGCACCACGCCGGGCTGCCAGCAGCTCGAGATGTTCGTGTTCCTGACCGACGTGCCCGAGGAGCTGGGGCCGCCGCATCTGGTCTCCCGCCGGCACACCGCCGAGCTGCCCGCGGTGCCCAACTGGCTGCTGCGCCCGGGCCAGACCGGCGACAACCGGTTCGCCGGGGAGAGCGGCGCCGGCGGCGGTCCGGATCTCTACGAGCTGGAGGTCTCCGGTGCCGGCCCGGCCGGGACGGTCATCGCCTTCGAGCAGGGCACCTTCCATCGCGGTACGCAGCTGACCGCACCCCGCGGCGCGCGGTACAGCATGCACCTGTGTTTCCGGCCGGCCGCCGTGCAGTGGGGCCACCGGGTCGGCTGGGCGGTGCAGAGCTTCACCACCGAGTGGGTCGACTTCGTCGGCCGCGCCTCCGCCGCCCAGCTGCAGGCCCTCGGCTTCCCGCCGCCCGGGCATCCATTCTGGACACCGCAGACGTTGGCCGGCATGGCCCTGCGCTACCCGAATCTCGACCTCACCCCGTGGCACCCGGCCGACTAGCCGTGCAGGAGCGCCCCGCCATGTTTCACGCCGCCGCCCGAACCGGTCCAGGCGCTCCGCGAGCAGCTCGCCGGGCTTCGCTCGGCAGATCGAGCAACACATCCACCGCCACGGCTCGGTCGTTGCCGCCGGTGGCCTGATCGTTCAGGCATGACCACGTTCCGCAAAGTTGTGTACGAGCGTACGCATGCTATGTACGATCGTACGCATGATGCCTGCTGCGGATGACCGCTCGATGCGCGAGCGGATGCTCGCCGGTGACCTCTACATCGCTGACGACCCGGAGTTGGGCGAGGCCAACCTGCGGGCGATGGATCTGATGGACGCGTTCAATGCCACCTCGGCCCGTGACCCTGAGCAGCGCCGCCGGCTGTTGAGCGAGTTGCTGGGCGCGGTCGGCGAGGGGGTGGAGATCCGGCCGCCGTTGCGGGTCGACTACGGCAGCCACATTCGGATCGGTGCACGGACCTTCGTGAACTTCGGCCTGGTCGCCTTGGACGTCGCCCCGATCGTGATCGGTGCGGACGTGCAGATCGGGACGAACGTGCAGCTGATGACCCCGACCCACCCGGTCGAGCCGGGACCGCGGCGGGACAAGTGGGAGGCCGCCAAGCCGATCACCATCGGGGACAATGTGTGGCTCGGTAGCGGCGCGATCGTGCTTCCCGGGGTCACGATCGGGGAGAACACCGTGGTCGGCGCCGGTGCCGTCGTCACCCGTGACCTGCCCGCGAACGTCGTCGCCGTCGGTAACCCGGCCCGGGTGATCCGCACCATCGAGCCCGGCACCGCATGAGCCAGACCACCGCCGGCCAGCCACCCGGCCACCGGCGCACCCGTCGCCATGACCCCGGCCGCCGCAACCGGCTGATCGACGCCGCCCTGACGACCATTGCGGACCGGGGCGTGGCCGGCACGACGCACCGGGAGATCGCCCGCGCCGCAGACGTGCCGCTGGGGTCGATGACCTACCACTTCGCGAGTCTGGACGAGATCCTGATGGAGGCGTTCACCCGGCACGCCGACGCCGTGGCCCAGATTTTCGATCAGCGCATGGCCGCCGCCGCCGACCGGGACGCGGCCGTCGAAGCGGTGATCACCATGGTGTGCGAGGACCTGTTCGGTTCCCAGAACGACCTCGTGCTCACTGTGGAGCTGTACGCGGCAGCAGCCCGCAATCCCGCCCTCAAAGCGGTCACCCAGGCGTGGATGCAACGCAGCCGCCGCGCCCTGGAACGCCACTTCGACGCGACCACCGCCCGCGAGCTGGACGCGCTCATCGAGGGACTGACCCTGCACAACGCGCTGTCGACGGACCCGATGAACACCGCGCAGATCCGCCACGCCATCGAACGCTACCTGCGCTGACTCGTCCAGTCGGACCTGACCGGCTCGGCGGCCACCGGCCTGGGCGTCACCACGTGGTGCTGGCCGACCCGGAGGGCAACGCGTTCTGCGTCGCTGCCTGACTGGTAGCAACCGTTATGATCCGCCGGTGACTGTGCCCGGCGATCTGATGCGCGACGGCTGGGCCGCCGAGGAGCTGCAGCACAGCACGGCCAATGAGGTCACCGGCGGGGTGTGGCGGGTGCGCCGGGCGGACGGCAGCACCGCGATCCTGAAGGTGGCCACGCCGCGGCGGGCGGGGGCGGCCGCGCATCTCGCGGCGAGCGACGACCCGGGACACTTCAACTACTGGCGGCGCGAGGTCGAGGCGTACGCGTCGGCACTGGTCTCCACCGCGCTGCCCGGCCTGGCCGGCCCGAAGCTGTACGAGATCGTCGAGCGGCCGGACGGGTCCGTGGGGCTGTGGCTGGAGGACGTGCGGGGCGCGGCCGGATTCACCGGCGGGCCACGGCGGCTGGGCGAGGTGGCGTACCGGCTCGGGGTCGCCCAGGCCGGGTGGCTCGGCCGCCAGCCCGCCGCGCCGTGGCTGGCCCGCGACTGGCTGCGGGACTACACGCTGGCGCAACCGGTCGACGACGAGCCCGACTGGGACCATCCGGCGGTGACCGCGGCCTGGCCGGCGCCGCTGCGCGCCGGCCTGCGCCGGCTGTGGGACCGCCGACACGACATTCTCGCGGCCACCGACGAGCTGCCGCGGACGCTGTGCCACCACGACGTCTGGCCGATGAACCTGGTTTTCGCCGAGCGGGGGCCGGTGCTGCTCGACTGGGCGTTCCCGGGGCCGGGGGCGGTCGGCGAGGACGCGGCGAACCTGGCTCTGGACACGTTCTTCGACGGGCTGACCGATATCGGCCAGCTCGACGAGGTGCTGGCAATGGTGGCGGCCGAGTACGAGCGCGGGCTCGGTGGGGCGGTGCCGGCCGCAGTGGTCCGGCGCGGGATCCGGGCGTGTGGTGCGGCGAAGTACTTCTGGCTGGCGCCGCGGATGGTGTTGGCGGCGACTTCCGGGTGGTCGCGCAAGCAGGGCTACGACGCGCGGGGGACCGCCGAGATACTGACCGGCCGGGCACCGGTGTTGGCGGTCATCGCCCGCTGGGCCGACTCGGTGGCGTGACCCCGTTCCCGGTCGATCGCGCTGATCGCGCTGGTCCGGGCTGCAGCGCCTTAGCCGATGGCCAGGTGCCAGCGGCCGGCGCGGAACGTCAGGCGGGCCACCGCGAGCGGGGCGACCTCCAGCCGCCAGATGCCGTCGGCGGGCAGGGC
>DASWMR010000204.1:0-3070 GCA_036399635.1 Actinoplanes sp.
TGGCGTGCCGTGATCGGAGAACGATGCGAGCGATCCTCACCGACCTGTCCATCCCGCGTTATCTGGTGACCGCGGCGGCGCAGTCGCTGCCCCGCGGGCTCGGTTCGGGAGCCGGCTGGGGCGCCGCCGGCCTGCTGTCGCTGCGCGACGACCAGCCGGTGCCGGAGCTGCCGGACGCGCCGGGCTGGGTCCGGCTGCGCACCGAACTGGCCGGCATCTGCGGCAGCGATGTGGCGGTCGCGCGCGCCAAGTCCTCGCCGTTGCTGAGCGCCTTCTACACGGCCCGCCGCCAGATCCTCGGGCACGAGATCGTCGCGGTGGTGGAGTCGGTGGGCCCGGGCACGACCGCGATGGCACCGGGCGAGCGGGTCGCCGTCGACCCGGTGCTGTCCTGCGCCCATCGCGGGTTCCGTCCCTGCCGCTCCTGCCGCGACGGATTCCCGTACGTGTGTGAGCGCTTCGACCAGCCCGGCCTGACCCGCTGCCAGGCACCAACGCTAGGGTTCGACGCGACGCTGGGCGGCGGCTGGGGCGAGTACGTGGTGGCCCACCAGAGCCAACTCCACCCGGTCGGCGCGATCCCGTCGCACCGCGCGGTGCTTGCCGAACCCGCGTCGATCGCCCTGCACGCCGCCCTGCACTGGCGGCGCCGCGGTGACCGGGCCGTGGTGCTCGGGCCGGGCACGATCGGCCTGTTGGTCACCGCCGCACTCCGCCGACTGTATCCCGATCTGGACATCACCGTCGTCGGGCCGGGCACGTTCAGCCAGCAGATGGCGATGCGGGTCGGCGCCACCCGCACGCTGGACCCGGGCCCGGAGGTCGTCGAGGCGCTCGCCCAACTGCACGGCGGTCGGGTGATCCGCCCCCGGCTCACCCGGACCCCGATCCTGGAGCAGGGCGTGGACGTCGTCTTCGACTGCATCGCGTTGAGCTCGACGATCGACCTGGGGCTGCATCTGCTGCGGCCGACCGGCATGTTCGTGCTGGTCGGCGGCGCCGGCAAGCAGCGGGTCGACTGGTCACTGGTGTGGAACCGGCAGCTCACCGTGCAGGGCACGGTGAACTTCGGCCCGGAGCCGGCGCTCGGCGGCCGGTCGACGATGGGCCTGGTGGTGGAGTGGCTCGCCGACCCGGCCTACCCGGTGGACGGGCTGGTGACGCACGCCTTCGATCTCGACGACTGGCGCACCGCCCTTCAGACCGCGTCGGCCGGCCCCAACGGGCAGGCCGTGAAGGTCGCCTTCCGTCCCAACCCCCGCGTCCCGCTGGTGGCGTAGCCGCTACTTCTCCAGGTTGGCCGGGTCGATCGTGGTGTCCTGGTGCAGGACGAACCGGTTGATCGAATAGGTGATCGCCCACAGCACCACGCCGATCACGAGCAGCACGCCGGCCACCTTGTAGTCGGCCGCGGCCCGCCCGGAGAGCGGGCTCGCCAGGTACGCGCAGGCGAGCGCGCCGAGCACCGGGATGGCCGTCGGCGCCTTGAAGTGCCGGTGCTCCACCGAGTCCTTGCGCAGCACCAGCACCGCGACGTTGACCACGGTGAACACGCAGAGCAGCAGCAACGAGGTGGTGCCGCCGAGCGCGGTCAGGTCGGCGAACCAGATCAGGCCGAACGCGATCAGCGTGGTGAAGATGATGCCCACCCAGGGCGTACGCCGAGTGCGGTGCACCCGGCCCAGGACCCGCGGCAGCACCCGCTCGTTGGACATGCCGTAGAGCAGCCGGCTCGCCATCAGCATGTTGATCAGCGCCGAATTGGCCACCGCGAACATGGTGATGAACGCGAAGACCCACAGTGGGAATGCCGACGCGCCCGCCTCCACCACCTTGAGCAGCGGAGCGTCGCCCTCGCCCAGATCCTCCGGGGACACCAGGGACACCGACGAGATAGCCACCAGCACGTAGATCACGCCCGTGATGCACAGGCCGGACAGCATGACCTTCGGGAAGATCCGGACCGGGTCCTTCGTCTCCTCGGCCATGTTCACCGAGTCCTCGAAGCCGACCATCGCGAAGAACGCCAGGGCGGTCGCCGCGGTCACCGAGAAGAACGGGCTCTCCCCCTGCGGTGCGTTGAAGTCCGTCAACCGGGACAGGTCACCGTTGCCGCCGCCGAGCGCCCAGGCGCCGATCCCGATCACGATCAGCAGGCCGGACAGCTCGACCAGGGTGAGTATCACGTTGAGCTTGACGCTCTCGCCGACCCCGCGGAAGTTGATCAGCGCGATCAGGGTCATGAAGGTCAGCGCCACCGCGGTCAGCCCGATCCCCTCCCCCAGTGTCAGGTCGAACGCCTCGCCGAAGTTCTCGGCGAACGCCTTCGACGCGCTGGAGGCCGAGGTCAGGCCGGAGCACATCACCGCGAACGTGACGATGAACGTCAGGAAGTGGATTCCGAAGGCCTTGTGCGTGTAGAGCGCCGCGCCGGCCGCCCGCGGATATTTGGTGACCAGCTCGAGATAGCTGAACGCGGTCAGGATCGCCACGCCGAACGCGATCAGGAAGGGCAGCCACACGGCACCGCCGACCTCGGACGCGACCCGGCCGGTCAGCGCATAGACGCCGGTGCCGAGAATGTCGCCCACCACGAAGAGGAGGAGCAGGCCGGGCCCGAGCACCCGCTTGAGTGCCGGTTCGCCCGGCACCGTAGTTGTCCCGTCGGATTCATCCTGCGTTCCCGCGTCTGCCATAAGGCGAGGGTGAACCAGAATGTCGGCGCTGTCGAGCCGAACGCTATCGACGTGCTGCGATTTGCGCGGTAGAACCACGAGATGCACATTGTCGTAGCGACCAAGCCCGACACCGTCCAGCCCTGGCTCACCGACGCCGTGCTCGGCGTGGCCCGGCAGACCGATGCCACCGTCGCGGTGGTCGCCGTCGACCAGGTAGAGCTCGAACGCCTGGCGTCCGCGCCGCGCAGCGTCTACGTCGAACGCGCTGAGGAGACCGTGACCGCGGTGGTGCGGTTGCTGACCGAGGCCGGCATCGAGACCACCGGCACGGTACTGCCCGGCCGGCCGGTGCAGCGCATCCTGGAGTTCGCCGACGAGCAGAACGCCGACCT
>DASWMR010000205.1:0-11912 GCA_036399635.1 Actinoplanes sp.
AGCGGCAGCGGCAGCGGCAGCGGCAGCGGCAGCGGCAGCAACGGCAGCAACGGCAGCAGCGGCAGCGGCAGCGGCAGCGGCAGCGGCAGCAACGGCAGCAACGGCAGCAGCAGCAGCAGCAGCAGCAGCAGCGGCGGCAGCGGCAGCGGCAGCGGCAGCGGCAGCAACAGCGTGGCGGCAGCGGGCGATGGCCGGCGGCCACGGTGGCGGCGGCGGTGTTCGTGGTGGTGGTGGTCGCCCACTTTGCGCGTGCGGGGTTGTGGTCGTCCCTGCACCTCGCGCTGAGGAACGGGCCGCGCGCTGCAACGGCTTCTGGCGCTCAAACGCACGACGCGGGCTCACGGCTGCGCGGCGCGAGGCAAGGCGCGGCGCGAGGCAAGGCGCGGCCCCAGGCAAGGCGCGGCCCCAGGCAAGGCGCGGCCCGAGGCAAGGCGCGGCGCGGGGTAATACGGCGCTGCTCGAACGGCGCGGTTGCGGATTGTGCGGCGCCTTGCGCCGCAGCTGTAGCTCGCACTGAAGCTGTGGCTCGCACTGACGCGATGGGCGCGCTGCGGCCGTGCGCCGCGTGGGTGGTCGCGGCGGCAGCGGCGAAGCCGGGTTCGGCCAGTTGTGCGGGGTGGGGACGGGCCGCTGGCGTATTTATTGATTGTCCTGGTTTGTTGTGCTTTGCCGAAGCACTCGGAGAACAGGCAGGCTGCTCAGGGGCAATTTTGAGAAAACGCTCCTACTCTCGGTGGATGGAGAGTCTGGCGGTCGGGCCGTGATCACCGGCCTCAGCGTGACGGGTGCCTCGACCCCGGCTACGCCCTCGCCCGCGGAAGCCAGCGGAGGCAGCGGAGGCGGAGGCGGCGGAGCTGGAGGCACCGACTCGGGTGGGCCCAAGGGCCGCCCGGGCCGCACCAAGCTGCGCCGCCAATTGCTGATCGGTGCCGTGGTGGTCTGGGCCGTGGTAATTACCGCGCTGGTGTTTGTGCGTGACGGCGGTGAAGCGCCGCCGACGTCCGCGGCTCGGCCCTCGGCCTCGCCCAGTGCCTCGGACGGGCCCCTTACCCCGGCCCAGGTTTATCAGGCGCTGCTGCCTTCGGTGGTGCTGATCCAGACCGCGGGCGGTGGATCCGGTCGGACGATGAGCGAGTCCGCCTCAGGCACTGGGGTGATCATCAACGGGGACGGCACCATCCTCACCGCGCAGCACGTGATCGATGGCGGCGGGACGATCAAGGTGAGCTACACCGATGGCACCTCGACCACCGCGAAGGTGGCGAACGCCGACGCGAAGCGGGATATCGCCACGCTGACCCCGGTGAAGCTGCCGGAGACCGTGGTTCCGGCGGTGCTCGGTGGCGGGCTCGAGGTGGGTGCCGACGTGGTGGCGATCGGTAATCCGCTCGGGCTGACCGCGACCACCACCAGCGGCGTTGTTTCCGGGCTCGACCGGGTCATGGCCCGCGACTCGGGCGGTCCTCTCGCCGGGCTCATCCAGTTCGACGCGGCGGTCAACCCGGGCAGTTCCGGCGGTCCGCTCCTCAACGACCAGGGCCAGGTGGCCGGCATCGTGGTCGCGCTCGCGAATCCGACGAGCGACGGCACCTTCATCGGCATCGGTTTCGCCGTTCCGATCGGGGCCGCGCTCGGCGGCGTCCAGGGCGACGGCCAGGCACCACCGCTGTGATCCAGCAACCGAAGGACGGACATATGCACACCAGTGACGACGCCGGCCCGATCGAGAAGGTGCTCTACGAGGTCAAGAAGACCATCGTGGGGCAGGACGTGCTGCTCGAGCGGTTGATCGTGGCCCTGCTCGCCCGCGGGCACATCCTGGTCGAGGGGGTGCCGGGGCTGGCCAAGACGCTCGCGGTGAAGTCGCTCGCGCAGGCGATCGGCGGTGAGTTCCACCGGGTGCAGTTCACCCCGGACCTGGTGCCCGCCGACATTCTGGGCACCCGCGTCTATCACCAGCCGACCGGTGAGTTCCAGGTGTCGCTCGGCCCGGTCTTCACCAATTTGCTACTGGCCGACGAGATCAACCGAGCGCCGGCCAAGGTGCAGAGCGCCCTGCTGGAGGTCATGCAGGAGCGCCAGGTGACCATCGGGCGGGAGACGCACCAGGTGCCGAACCCGTTCCTGGTGATGGCCACCCAGAACCCGATCGAGACCGAGGGCACCTATCCACTTCCCGAGGCGCAGGTCGACCGGTTCATGATGAAGGTCATCGTCGGCTACCCGAGCGTGACCGAGGAGTTCGTGGTGGTCGAGCGGGCGCTCGCGCCCGCCGCGCTGATTCAGCGGATCATCGATCCGGCGACGCTGGTGGGGCTGCAGCTCCAGGCCGACCGGGTGTACGTCGACCCGTCGCTGATCGAATACGCGGTGCTGCTCGCACACGCCAGCCGGGAACCGGCCCGGGTCGGGCAGACCGACCTGGCGCGGTACGTCACGTTCGGCGCCAGCCCGCGCTCGTCGATCAGCCTGGTGCTGGCCGCCCGCGCGCTCGCCTTCATCCGGGGGCGCGAATACGTGGTCCCCGAGGACCTCACCGACCTGGCCATGGACGTGTTCCGGCACCGCATGGTGTTGTCCTACGAGGCGCTCTCCGACGACGTCACCGCCGACCTGATCCTGGCCAAGATCCTGGCGAACACCCCGGTGCCGGAGCCCGCCGGCCGAGGCCGCTGATCATGACCACCGCCCCGGACCGGCTGCTGCGGCGCCTGGAGTGGCGCCTCGGCCGCCGCCTCGACGGGCGGCTGCAGGGCGCCTACCGCACGGCGTGGCACGGCACCGGGATCGACTTCACCGACCTGCGCCTCTACACGCCCGAGGACGACGCCCGGCACATCGACTGGAACGTCACCGCCCGGCTCGACGAGCCGCACGTCCGGCAGTACACAGAGGACCGTGAGCTGACCGCGTGGCTGGTCGTCGACCGGTCCGCGTCGATGCGGTTCGGCCGGGCAGACAACGGCAAGGAGTCGGTTGCGGCGGAGCTGGCGGTCAGCCTGGGCCGGCTGGTCGCGCAGGGCGGCAACCGGATCGGCGCGATCCTCTACGACAACCACACTCACCAGGTGATCCCTCCGCGCGCGGGGAGGGATCAGGTGCTGCGCATCACCCGCGAGTTGACCCGTACGCCGGTGACCCGCGGCCCGGGCGCGACGACCGACCTGACCGCGATGCTGAGCCTGGCCGCGTCGACCACGTCGCGGCGTCGCAGCCTGCTGTTCGTGATGTCCGACTTCATCGGCGACGACGGTTGGGACCGGCCGCTGGCCCGGCTCAACCACCGGCACGAGGTGGTGGTGATCCGGGTGGTCGACCCGGCCGAACTGGAGCTGCCCGATCTCGGCGTGATCCTGGTCGAGGACGCGGAGACCGGAGAGCAGGTGCTGGTCGACACCAGCGATCCCTTGTTGCGCGGCCGTCTCGCCGACCAGGTGGGCGCCCGCGAGCAGGCGCTGGCCGCGCAGATGAGCCGAGCCGGGGTCGACCCACACCGGATCACCACCGACCAGGATCTGCTGGCCGCCCTCGTCGACCTGGTCCACCGCTCCGGACGGGGGCGCCGGTGAGCTTCCACTACCCGATCCTGATCGGCGCCGCGGTACTCATCACCGCGGCCGCGATCGCCGGTTACCTCGCACTCCAGCGCCGGCGCACCGCCGCCCTGGCCGCCTTCGGGCGCCCGTCCGGTGATCGCAAGGTCAAAATCAGGCGCCACCTGCCGTACGCATTGCTGCTCGCGGCCCTGCCGATCCTGCTGACCGGGTTGGCCCGCCCGCAGGCCGAACTCGCCGTGCCCCGAGTCAGCGGCTCGGTGCTCCTCGCGTTCGACGTCTCCAACAGCATGCGGGCCGCCGACGTGGAACCGACCCGGCTCGGCGCCGCGCAGGCCGCCGCGGCCGACTTCGTCGCCGAGCAACCGGACAGTGTGGACGTCGGTGTGCTGGTCTTCGGCGACCAGGCGCTGCTGACCCAGGCACCGACCGAGGACCACACCGCCGCGCTCGCCGCGATCAAACGGGCCACCGCGGGCGGCGGCACCTCCCTCGGGCAGGCGATCCTGGTGGCCCTCGGCACCATCACCGGCAAGCCGGTCAGTCTGCCCGCCGAGGGGCAGACCGCACCCCCCGCCGACCTCGGCTACTGGCCGTCGGCGACCATCGTGGTCTTCTCCGACGGGCAGGAGACCGGCGGCCCGGACGTCGAGGCGGCCGCCGAACTGGCGGCGGCGGCGGGCGTACGCATCCAGACCGTCGGGGTGGGCACCGAGCGGGGCGCCACCGTCGAGGTCGACGGCTTCCAGCTGGGCACGGCCCTGGACGAGTCGCTGCTGACCACGGTCGCGCAGACCACCGGCGGCGCCTACCACCGGGCTGGCGACGCGGCCGCGCTGACCGACACGACCAAGTCCATCGACCTGCGGTTGACCACCTCCAAGGAGCCGGTCGAGCTGACCGCCCCGTTCGCCGGCGCCGCCCTGCTGCTGCTGTTCCTCGGCGGGCTGCTCGGTCTCCGCTGGCACGGAAGGATCGTCTGATGTCGCTGAGTTGGCCGTGGGCGTTGCTCGCGCTGTTCGCCGTGCCGCTGCTCCTGGCGGCCCGGTGGTGGTTCAACCGGCGCCGCAAGCGGGCCGCCGTGACCGTCTCCAGCGTCGCGCTGATCCGCGCCGCGCTGCCCGGCCGCACCGCGTGGCGGCGGCGCATCCCGGTCTGGCTGTTCCTGGCCGGTCTGCTCGCGCTGGCGGCCGGCCTGACCCGGCCGCAGGCGTCGGTGTCGGTCCCGGCGAACAACACCTCGATCCTGCTCGCCATCGACGTCTCCGGCTCGATGTGCACCACCGACATCGAGCCGAACCGGCTGGCGGTGGCGAGCGACGCGGCCCGCGAGTTCATCTCCCAGCAGCACGACGGCACCCGGATCGGCCTCGTCGCGTTCTCCGGCATCGCCGGCCTGCTGGTCGCTCCCACGACCGACAAGGACGCCCTGCTCGACGCGATCGACACCCTGAAGACCGCCCGCGGTACGGCGATCGGACAGGCGATCCTGACCTCGATCGACGCGATCGCGGAAAGCAACCCGGATGTGGCCGCGACCGGGGTCGACCTGGGCGACGCGCCGCCGAACGCGCTGGGCGACTACGAACCGGACACCATCGTGGTGCTCACCGACGGCTCGAACACCACCGGCGTCGAGCCGGCGACCGCCGCCGAGCAGGCCGCCGCCCGCCGCCTGCGGGTGTTCACGATCGGCTTCGGCACCACTGAGCCGGCCCAGATGATGTGCACCGCCGACCAGGTGAGCGCGGATTCGTTCGGCGGGCGGCGGTTCGGCGGCGGTGGCGGCTTCGGCGGGCGCAACCAGGAGATCGACGAGGAGGCGCTGATGCAGGTCGCGGACACCACGGGCGGCCGGTACTTCAAGGCGCAGGACGCCGACCAGTTGAACGAGGTGCTGGGCGACCTGCCGAAGGAGATCGGCCTGCAGAAGCAGGACGTGGAGATTACTGTCTGGTTCGTCCTGGCGGGCGTGCTGCTGGCGTTCACCGGGGTCGGACTCGCCCTCTGGTGGAACCGCGGCCCGGCACCGCGCCGTCCTTGACGCGCTGACGGTGCGCATCTAGCTTCCTCGATGTGATCAGCAACCTGCTCGCCGCTCTGCTCCTGCTACCCGTGGCCCCTTCCGGGTGGGCCGGCGGGGCGGACGGGTGGGCCGGCCTGAACGGCGGCACGACCGGCGGGGCCGGGGCACCGGCCGAGAGCGTGTTCGTGGTGCACAACCGGGCGGAACTCATCGCGGCGCTGGACAACGGCGGCAACCGGGCGGCCGCGAAGGTCGTGGTGGTGGACGGCGTCATCCACGGCAACGAGGCGGCCGACGGCACCCTGTTGGGTGAGCAGGACTACGCGCCCGGGTACGACCTGGCCCAGTACATGCAGTGCTTCGTCGGCGGCACCGTGTGGAGCGACGGCGCCTACCCGTTCTGTAAGGCAATCCGCACCCTGCGCCAGAACGGTTCCAACGCCGAGAAGAAGCAGATCCAGATCACCGTGCCGAGCAACACGACGCTGGTCGGAGAGGGTAGGGGCGCCCGGCTGGACGGTGTCGACCTGACCGTCAACCTCGGTACGAACATCATCATCCGCAACCTGACGCTCGAGTCGCCGATCGACTACTTCACGTCCTGGGACCCGGGCGACGGCGCGCAGGGTGGGTGGAACGCCCGCTTCGACGCGATGTCCGTGGTCACCGGCACCAACCTTTGGATCGACCACTGCACCTTTACCGACGGTCAGTACCCGGACAGTGAAGCGCCCGTCGGCTTCCACGGCCAGCCAGTGCAGCGTCATGACGGCCTGCTGGACATCGAGGACGGCTCCGACTTCATCACGGTCTCGTACAGCCAGTTCCTCGACCACGACAAGACCCTGCTGATCGGGTCGGGCGACTCGAAGGGCGCCCGCGACCGTGCGCACCTGCGGCTTACGTTCCACCACAACCTGTTCCGCAACTCCCAGCAGCGCAGTCCCCGGCTCCGGTTCGGCCAGGTGCACACATACAACAACTACTTCGTCGGTTCGGTCCACGACCCTGACTACCCGATGGTCAGTCAGGCGCTGGGAGGGTCCGCCTACTTCCTCGGGATGGGCCTGGAATCCAAGATCCTGTCGGAGTACAACGCGTTCTCCTACGACGGCGCCGTGCAGCCCGAGGACATCGCGGTTGCGAACCTGAAGGGCAACCAGTTCGTCGACCGGGGTTCCTGGGTCAACGGGCGACGGGCCGACATCACCGCGGTCGCGAAGCGGAAGTTCGAGGCGGCGAGCGCAGCGGCGCTGACCGCCGCGCAGGCCGCCGGTACCGCGCCCGAGGAGTGGGCCACCTGGGAGTTCACCACCGACGTCGGCTGGGACCCCGCCACCCTCTACGGCTATCGGACCCACCGCTCGGCTAACGCGGTGATCGCCGACGTGATGCGCCACTCGGGGGCGGGAAACCGCTAGTAGGACTTTGTTGTGGTCCGGGTCCGGCGCGTTGAAGGCGTTGCGGGAAGTGGGTTTGGCAGGTGGGGCAGGTACCTGGTCAATGAGGCGAAAACATCCGCCACGAACGCGTCCAGATCATCGGCCAGCTGCTGCACCTCGACGGTGTCCATCACCCCACGACACCAAGATCAGCCTCGATCTGTCACCGTCACCCACCCGAAAGATGACAAAGCATTACTAGGGCTCGGCCCGGTGCGCGCCGACGCGGGCCCGGCCGACCGCGACGGCCGGGACCGGCGCCGGGGCGCTCGCCGACGGCCAGAACCGCGGTCGTCGTTTCGCTGACACGTCCTCGACCCAGCCGAAGGTGACCACGGCGCCGACCACCAGGACGATCTCGATGGCCAGCATTCCGACGATGTACTCCGGGGTCGCCCACGGCACCGCGAAGTAGGTCAGCACCAGGACCGCGACGCTGATCAGCGGATAGTGCCAGAGGTAGATCGTGACGGCCCGGGCGTTGATAAACCTGATCACCGAGGCGACCACCGGTACCCGGTCCAGGCCGGTCAGCTTCGGCCGCCAGCGCAGCACCAGCAGGACGAAGCCCAGCGACCACAGGGTGCGGGCGATCGGCACCTCGTTGAGGTCGAAGCCGTCCGGCGCCGGGTGGGTGTAGAGGTAGTAGAGGCCGCCGGCGGCGAGCGTGGCCACCGCGGTGAGGTGCACGACGAGCGGCAGCCGGGCCAGGCGGCCGTCCCGGTAGGCGAAGCCGGCCACCCAGCACGCGCAGTAGGTGACGAAGTCCCACATGATGCCGTCCGCCGGGTCGGGCAGCCGGAACTGGGTGACGACCAGGGCCGCGAGAACGCCCAGCGGGGCCACCACGGTCACCCACGGGACCCGGCGGTAGAGGAAGTACAGCAGCGGCGAGGCGAGGACGAACAACAGGTACGCCCGCAGGTACCACAGCACCTCCCAAAACGGCTCGCCCCAGCTGCTGCCCGGCGGGTCCTCCAGCGGCAGGATCCAGAACAGCAGTTGCGCCGGGTGCAGGGGATGATCCGGGTCGGTACGCGACCAGCCGTGCCACAACATCAGCGGTACGGCGACCGCGGCGAGCGCCCACAGGGCCGGCAGCAGCCGCCGGATCCGCGAGGTGACCGCCTTGCGCGAGCCGTGCTTCTCCAGCGAGGCCGCCATCAACGACCCGGCCAGCGCGAACATGACCCCCATGGCGGGCAGCAGGACGGTCAGCCAGGCCCAGCCGAAGGCGTGGTAGACCACCACCCGCACGATCGCCGCGGCGCGGAGGGCGTCGATGTAGCGGTTGCGGGATGCGGGTGCGGTGCTCGTCGTCATGCGAATCCTGGCCTCGCTCACGGTCGGGCACGCCAGGGCAGAGCCCGCCGCGTGTAGACAACTACTTGATCATTCGGTGGCCGGGGCGGGATAGCGTCTTAAGTCCGGTAAATGCTGCCCTACCGGCCGTGCAGCCCGGCCGGAATGGGCTGCCTGGCCACCGCGGGACGGTCACCTGGTGCTGAGCGTGACCCCGAGGGCGTTCCAGCCGTGGGTCTCGTCCCAGATGTCGTTGTTGGCCATCTGGATGGCGTACGGGGCGTTGTTCGCCTTGGCCAGCGCCGGGTTCGGATCGGGCAGGTTCAGGTAGAGGGCGTAGTCGCCGGCCTTCGACGGGGCGGTGAAGACCACCGTCATGGACAGGGTGCGGCCCGGCGTCCAGGACCGTACGTCGGTGCTGAAGTCGAAGCTGTGGGTACGGGTGCCGTCATGCAACACCAGCCGCACCGGCCGCTTGAGGGCCGGCGAGGCATACCCCTCGTTGGTGACCCTGATCCGCGCGCTGACCTTGGTGCCGGTCCGCGCCAGGGCCGGCAGGTCGGCGTCCACCAGGCGGAACCGGTAGCCCAGCTTGCGGCCGGCCTCGGCGATGCCGTCGGCCCCCCAGGAGTCGATGACGGCGGCGTCGAACGACGGGTTCAGGTAGGTCCAGTGGTAGGCGGCCATCTCCCGGTCCGCGTTGATCCAGCCGGACCGGCCGGACTGCTCGCACGTCTCGCCGCCGACCAGCGTCGACGGGCTCTGCGCGGCGAGCCAGGCGGCGTCGTCGGCCGCGCTGAACGTGCCGTTGTCGTCGGTGCCGGCCAGGAAGCAGTCGTCGTGGATGCCGATCCGGGCGGCCTGCGCGCCGGACGGGTAGAGGCGGCGCTTGATCTGCGGGGTACGGACCTGGATCGTGGTGCTCGCCGAGGTGGCGGCGAGCAGCGCGGTCAGCACCACCTTGCGACGGGCCCAGTCGGAGCCGGTCACGGTGGCGGGATCGCTGGGGTCGGTGGTGAAGTTGTCGCTGTAGTACCACTCGCCCCACCGGCCGATGAAGCCCGCCTGGATCGCCTGGATCACGTCGGCGTTCACCAAGAGGGTGAGCCGCAGCTGGGCGATGTGCCGGATGACCCGGTTGCGGGGTGCGTCCGCGCCGTCCGTCGAGGTGTAGGCGAACCGGATGACCATCTTCACCCCGGCCGTACGCGCGGCCTTGAAGTCGGCCTGGATCAGCGCCAGGTCAGCCTTGCTGATGGTGTCGACGTCGCGGTACTTCTCCAGGTAGAAGATGCGGAAGACGACGCTGCGCGCGTCGTTCACCCGGGCCGCGGCGAGGTCGTCGGCGTTCAGCGGCACGTAGTCGTCCGGTGAGTCGGTCAGGTGCGTTTCGGTGTAGGTGAAGAAACCGCGCCCAGGGTTCGGGATGACCGCCGACGACGCGTCGTAGGTCACCGTGGTGGTCGACAGCGCGGCAGCGTGCGCCGTGCCGGGCAGGAGAAGGGCGACGGCCACCGCCGCGATCGGAAGGAAACGCATGGTGGCGTTATCGGCCCCGGCGCGACGGCACTGAAGCATTCGCATCCGGCCGATCCACCCGGCAACCGGATCAACACCGCCCTGCTCAACACCGCCCTGCTCAACACCGCCCCGCTCAACACCGCCCTACTCAACGCCGCCCGGCGACACACAGCGTGCGCAAGGGCGGCAGCCCGTTGAAGCCCACCGAGGCGTAGGTCGCCGTGTACGCCCCGGCGCCCATGATCCGCACGACGTCGCCCACCTGCAGATCCAGCGGCAGGTCGTACGCGGCGTGCTGGTAGAGGATGTCGACGCTGTCACAGGTCGGCCCGGCCAGCACGACCGGCCCGCTCGCCCCACCATCACGCGGCGTGACCAGGCGGTACTGGATAGCCTCGTCCTCGGTCTCGGCCAGGCCGCCGAACCGGCCGGCGTCCAGGTAGATCCAGCGCGGCTCGTCGTCGTACGACTTGTGCGAGACCAGCACCACCTGGGTGTGCAGCACGCCCGCGGGCGCGGCCACGTACCGCCCCGGCTCGATCATCAGCTTCGGCCGGTCCGCACCGAAGTGCTTCACCATGGCGTTGTCGATCGCCGCCGCGTACGCCTCGATCGGTGCCACCGGGGTGCGGTAGTCGACCGGAAACCCGCCACCCGCGTTGAGAACACGCAGGTCGATGCCGTCCGCCCGCAGTTGGTCGAAAAGCTCCGCGGCGGTCGCGATGCTCGGCTCCCACCTGTCCGGGTCGAGCTGCTGTGAGCCCACGTGGAAGGAGAGCCCGGCGGCGTCCAGGCCGAGATCGGCGGCGCGCCGCATCAGGTCGGCGGCCATCTCCGGCACGCAGCCGAACTTGCGGCTGAGCGGCCAGAGCGCTCCGGTACTGGAGGCGAGCAGCCGGCACAGCACCGTCGATCCGGGTGCGTGCGCGGCGATCTTCGCCAACTCCCCCAGACTGTCGAAGGCGAAAATGCGCACCCCTCGCGCGTACGCGTCGGCGATGTCCACCGCCTTCTTGATCGTGTGGCCGTAGGACAGGGTGGCCGGATCGGCGCCGGCGGCCAGACACCGGTCGATCTCACCACCGCCGGCCACGTCGAACTGGCAGCCGGCCGCGACCAGCGCCCGCAGCACGGGCAGTTCCGGGTTCGCCTTGACCGCGTAGTGGATCTGCGCGCCGCCGAACGCGGCGGCGATCCGGTGATATTGCGCGGCGGCCACCGCCACGTCGATGACCAGGCACGGCGTCTGGTCGGCGGCCGCCGAGGCCGGCATTCGATTCGCATCGTCCGCGGTCACAGTCATGGGCCCGGTGTCCTCTGCGTCGGCAATCCGAGCACTCAGGGTATGTCAATGCATACGGATAGTCCGTGCCGACTATTCACCGGGTTCAGCATTCACCGGCCGATCATCGTGCCGTCGCCGATCCCGAGACGCACGACGTGCACCCCGAACTTCCGGGCCGCCTGGAAGTAGGTCCAGGCCAGCGCCGAGCAGACCGGTCGCACCAACGGCCGGTAAGTCTGGCACTGGCGCCGCAGATCCGCGTGCAGCGCCCGGTCGAGCCGGCCCCGGTTGGCCGCGAGCCGGCCGGTCACCAGGTAGTTGCGATAGCCGAAATCGTGTCGCCGGCACGCCGCCCGGAAGTCGAAGCCGGCCGGCCGGTCCGGGCCGAGCGTGCAGTTGTCGTGGGTCCAGACAAAGCCGTACGCCGCCCACCGCCTGGGATGCAGCCGGGCCACGTTCCACTGGCGATAACTTCCGGCCGAGGGCTGAGTCCACCGCTTCAGGACGGCGGCCTTGTCTGGCGGAGCGGTTTTGCCGGCCGGACCGGCGGCAGACGCGGGCATCACCGGGGCCAGGACGCCGACGGCCACAGCCGCCACCGTGGCGGCGAAGAGAGAAGGTCGCACCTGTACGACTTTAGGCTAATAGCGAGCTTTGCGAAGAATACCGTCGCGCCGGAAAGATTTGCTAGTACCGATACGCACGCTTCGCTCCTACGCTGATCTGGTGCCCGATCCCTTTGACCTGCTCAGCGCCTCGGAACAGCACGCGTACCGGCTACT
>DASWMR010000206.1:0-3415 GCA_036399635.1 Actinoplanes sp.
GAAACTGATACCCAGATAGAGCGGCACGGGCACGCCGGTGCCGCCGGTGACCGCGGTGCCATGCAGCGCGAACAGCGTCATCGGCAGCAGCACCAGGCCGACACCGGCGACCGTGTCGGCCGTCGAGCTCAGGCCGCGGTCGGCGATGCCGGGCGCCACCACCAGGGCGATCGCGGTGGCGATCGCGAGGATCGTGGCACGGGCGATCGGGTTGCTGACCGCCACCCCGGCGAAGACCACCGAGGCCACGCCGATCAGCAGCGCCCCGAGCGCGAGCAGGATGTTCTGCACCGACTGCGAGGACGCTTCCGGCGGGTGGTGGTGCTGCTCGGCACCGGCGAAGCCGGCCCGCGGCCGGGCCGGTGCGGTCACCTGCTCGGTCGGCGGCGGGTCGTCGACAAGCATCGTCACCCCGTCGGTGGCGATCCCCGGCGGCCCGGTGTGCGGCGAGCCGGCGGCCGCCCACTCGGGCCGCGGGCCGGCGGCGCGGGGCCGGGCACCGGACCCGGGGGGTGGCACGTCGTCGACCGGGATCTCGCCCGGCGGCGGTGGCGGCGGCTCGGCCACCGGCACCGCGCCGGGCGGCGGTGGCGGCGGCTCCTCGACCCGGCCGTCGCCCGGAGGTGGCGGCGGTGGGGTGCCGAAGTCGGGCGAGCGGCGCCGGCCGCGCCGGGTCTTGGGGGCGCGCTTCGCCTTCTGTTGCTGGTTGGCGTGGGACAGGATGTCGCGCTGGAACTGCGCCGCCTGGATCTTGGCAGCGATCTGCGTGCGTTCCTTGGCGGCGGCGAGGTCGCGGACCTTCAACTCCGCGATCGAGGCATCGATGCGGGCCAGCTCATCGTCGTACCTGTCGGGCTGGTCGGCCTGCGCCACGGCACCTCCTGAAGATGACTGGGCCGGTCACCTCAAAGCATGCCGGTCCGACACCTTATTAGAACAGGCTCACCCGGGCGGAGATCTATAGAAAACGCCACAGACGCGGACTCCGCCGCGAGCTTGCGCCGACTCGGTCAGACTGGGCTCGGGAGACCCCTATTCGGCGTACTCTACTTGTCGGTAACATCGCCGGTGGGGCAATTATCGCGAGGGAGCCGCAGCATGAGTGATTTCGACGTCTACCAGCTGCCGGAGGATCACCAGACCATCCGCGCCGCGGTGCGCGAGGTCTGCGACGCGCGAGTGGCCCCACACGCGGCCGAGGCGGACGAGACGAGCGAATTCCCGAAGGCCTCCTACGATGCCCTGCGCGCCTCCGATTTCCACGCACCGCACATCCCGGTGGAGTACGGCGGTGCCGGCGCGGACGCCCTGGCCACCGCGATCGTGATCGAGGAGGTGGCCCGCGCCTGCGCGTCGTCCTCGCTGATCCCGGCGGTGAACAAGCTCGGCACGATGCCGCTGCTGCTCGCCGCGTCCGACGACCTCAAGCGTCGTTACCTGCCCAAAGTCGCGGCCGGCGAGGCGATGTTCTCCTACTGCCTCTCCGAGCCCGAGGCGGGCTCGGACGCCGCCTCGATGACCACCCGGGCGGTACGCGACGGCGACTCCTGGTGGGTGCTCAACGGCGTCAAGCGCTGGATCACGAACGCCGGCGTCTCGGAGTTCTACACGGTCTTCGCGGTCACCGACCCGGCCGCCCGCTCGCGCGGCATCTCGGCGTTCGTGGTGGAGAAGTCCGATGAGGGCGTGAGCTTCGGCGCCCCGGAGAAGAAGCTCGGTATCAAGGGTTCACCGACCCGCGAGGTCTATTTGGACAACGTCCGGATTCCCGCCGACCGCATGATCGGTGACGAAGGCACCGGCTTCGCGACCGCGATGAAGACCCTCGACCACACCCGGGTGACCATCGCCGCGCAGGCGGTCGGCATCGCCCAGGGCGCTCTCGACTTCGCACTCGGCTACGTCAAGGAGCGCAAGCAGTTCGGTAAGCCGGTGGCCGACTTCCAGGGCATCCAGTTCATGCTCGCCGACATGGGCATGAAGCTCGAGGTGGCCCGGCAGATGACGTACGTGGCAGCCGGCAAGAGCGAGCGCGGCGACGCCGACCTGACCTACTTCGGCGCCGCCGCGAAGTGCTTCGCCTCGGACGCCGCCATGGAGATCACCACCGACGCGGTCCAACTCCTCGGCGGCTACGGCTACACCCGCGACTACCCGGTCGAGCGCATTATGCGGGACGCAAAGATCACCCAGATCTACGAGGGCACCAACCAGGTCCAGCGCATCGTGATGGCCCGGCAGCTCCTCAAGGGCTGACCGCCACCGGAGTCACACACGCGTCGTCCGACCCGTGCAACGCCGCGCTCGCTGCGAACGGCCGACGACTGTCAGACGCGGCGCAGGACGCTGACGACCTTGCCGAGGATGACGGCGTGGTCGCCGGGGATCACGTCGTAGGCGGGGTTGCGGGGCACCAGGTCGACCCGGCCGCCGGTGAGGCGTAGCGACTTCACGGTGGCCTCGCCGTCGATCATGGCGGCCACGATGTCGCCGTTTTCGGCGACCTGTTGCTGGCGCACGACGACCAGGTCGCCGTCGCAGATGGCGGCGTCGACCATGGAGTCGCCCTTGACTCGGAGCGCGAAGAGCTTGCCGTGGCCCACCAGGCTGACCGGCAGGGTCAGCTCGTCTTCGACCTGCTCGTCGGCGAGGATCGGCGCACCGGCGGCGATCGCGCCGACCAGCGGAACGCGCACGTCGGTATCGGGTGCGGCCTCGGCCGGCGTGCGGATGTCGACCGCCCGGGAGCCGCGCGCGTCGCGCCGGAGCAGGCCCAGCTCCTCCAGCGTCTTGAGCTGGTGCGCCACCGAGGACGGTGAGGCGAGGCCGACGGCGGCGCCGATCTCACGCATGGTCGGTGGGTAGCCGTGCTGGTCGACCCAATCGCGGATCATCGTCAGGATCTGTCGCTGGCGGGCGGTGAGCCGTACGTCGTCCCAGGACGTCATGCGGTGACGATACTACATCCATCGATCATTTGTACGACCCGATGGTCAGCTCTCGTCGGCCGTCGGACGGCGCTGCGCCGGGATGATGGGCCGGGTCGTGTCCTCGGCGATCTCGTCGGCCGCACGCTCCAGATTGGTGACCGTCATCGCCCGGTCGTGGCGCTCCGCGGCCGCGCCGGGCTGCACTATCCGGCTGGTCGGATCCTCGCCGAAGTCGGGCCGCTCGGCACCGGCGATCGACGGCAGCGGCCGGTTCGTCGCATCGGGCGCATCAGGCTCGGCCGTCGTATCGGGCTCGGCCGTCGTATCGGGCTCGGCAGTCGGATCGGGCTCGGCCGTCGTATCGGGCTCGGCAGTCGGATCGGGCTCGGCAGTCGGATCGGGCTCGGCAGTCGGATCGGGCTCGGCAGTCGGATCGGGCTCGGCAGTCGGATCCGGCTCGTTCGGAACCGTCTCGGCGCCGTTCG
>DASWMR010000207.1:0-1559 GCA_036399635.1 Actinoplanes sp.
CCAGCCTTCTCCGGATACCCGAGCGCTGTCCATCAAACCCGGCAAGCACTCACCACGTGCGGGGTCACACGCGGCCGCGACGGCCCAGCCGGTGCTCGACGCGGACCGGTACCGGGCTGGTCAGGCGGTCCGGCCAGACGAAACGCAAGTGGCCGTCGCGGGCGAAGTCGCCGGCCAGGACGGTCAGTCGGGAGATCGCGGCGGTCAGCTGCGGCTCGGTCCAGGGCACCGGCTCGGCGCTGAAGACACCCCACGACCTGCGGGCGTCGGCCACCGCTGAGGACGTCGCACCGTGCTCGACCGCCGCGTGCACGACGCCGGCAACGCACTCGGCCACGCCCAGGCTCGACTTGTTCGCGGCCAGCAGCCGCTTGCTGCGATCGCGCGCGTCGTGCCGTTCGCGGCCGGCCAGCACCCGCATGTTCGCGAAGACCCCGCCGCCGGCGATCGACCCGAAGACGCCGCCGGCCATGGCGAGCTCGCACTCGGTCACCGCGTGCGCCAGGTCGTGCGGCACACGGTGCTTGCGGTCATAGCCCGGCAGCGCCAGCGTCACGCCGTCGCGGCGCTCAATGGTCGCGATCGTCGACCCGCCGACGGCCCGGTCAAAGGTGATGAGCACCCCTCGATGCTCCCGCCGGAGCCGGCCGGCAGAAAGCGAATTACCACGCCGCCAGCGCTCGAGGATCGCCTTCAGGCGCGCCCGGCAGGGTCACCTCGTGGTTGTCTTCCCGAAAGGGGGAGATGCCCGACGAGACCGGTGCCGGCAGCGGGCGGGCGGGTCAGCTGCCCGAGGGGACCGGTGCCGGCAGCGGACGAGCCGGGCCGTACGTCGCGCCGGCCCGGTCGCGTTGCAGCCAGCCGGTGTCCACCAGCATGCGGCGCACCCCGGCGACGTCGTCGGTCACCGCGGACAGGCGGCGGTTGATTTCGTCCTCGTCGTGGGTGCCGTCCAGCGCCAGGAACCGGGTGATCAGCTCGGCCAGGAGTTGGTAGCGGTCGCTCAGCGTGGGCGGCATCGAGCTCAGCCTGCCGTGCGTGAAATAGCCCTTGAGCTGCGGGTAACCGGTCAGCAGCGGGGTGATCGGCTGAAGTCGGTCGACAGCGGCGGCCGCCTCGCGGAGCGCGCCGGGGCTGGCCCGGTAGACGCCGTTGCCGGTTCCGGTGGCCAGGCCGGCCGCCACCAGGCGGGCGAGGGTCTCGCCGGCCTCCGGGATCTTGACGTCCAGCGGGTAGGCGAGCTCGGCGATGGTCGCGCCCTCCTGGCCGCGGCGCACCAGCTCGGCGAAGGCCGCCAGCCGCACCGGACTGGACAGCTGGCTGAGGATCTCGGCGGCGCGGGCCGCATCGGCAGACATCCCGCCACCGTAGAACCGGGCACAGCGCCCCCGCATCCGATATTCGCCGGGCCGCTCCCCTACCACGTCACCACGCACGTACGGGGGTGCGGTGTCGAGCGCCCGCGGCTTGTTCTTCTGCTCGTTCTGGTCGGTGACCACCAGGATCCGGACCGGCGCGGTGGCCGCATGCCACGGACGGAAGAAGGGCCCGCCCTTGCA
>DASWMR010000208.1:0-27045 GCA_036399635.1 Actinoplanes sp.
GGTGACTACACTTCCGCGTTACTTATATTCGACAAAATCTGAGGAGCACCGTGGCACGCCGCCTGTTCACCTCCGAGTCGGTCACGGAAGGCCACCCGGACAAGATCGCTGACCAGATCAGCGACGGCATTCTCGACGCCCTGCTCGCGCAGGACCCGCGCAGCCGGGTTGCGGTCGAGACGTTGATCACGACCGGCCAGGTGCACGTCGCGGGCGAGGTCACCACCCAGGCATACGCCGACATCCCCAGCATCGTCCGCGAGACGATCCTGCGGATCGGCTACGACTCGTCGAAGAAGGGCTTCGACGGCGCCTCCTGCGGCGTCAGCGTCTCGATCGGCTCCCAGTCGCCGGACATCGCCCAGGGCGTGGACAGTGCACTCGAGCTGCGCGAGGGCGACTCGGAGCACCTGCTCGACGCCCAGGGTGCCGGCGACCAGGGCATGATGTTCGGCTTCGCCTGCTCGGAGACCCCCGAGCTGATGCCGCTGCCGATCGCGCTGGCCCACCGGCTCGCCCGCCGGCTGTCCGCCGCCCGCAAGGACGGCACCATTCCCTACCTCCGCCCGGACGGCAAGACCCAGGTCACCATCGAGTACGACGGCCTGCGCCCGGTCCGCCTCGACACGGTGGTCGTGTCGTCGCAGCACGCCGCGGACATCTCGCTCGAGTCGCTGCTGACGCCGGACATCCGCGAGCACGTCATCGCCCCCGAGCTGGAGGGCCTCGGGCTCGACACCGAGGGCTACCGCCTGCTGGTCAACCCGACCGGCCGCTTCGAGATCGGCGGCCCGATGGGCGACGCCGGCCTCACCGGCCGAAAGATCATCGTGGACACGTACGGGGGTTACGCGCGCCACGGTGGTGGGGCGTTCTCCGGCAAGGACCCGTCCAAGGTGGACCGCTCGGCGGCGTACGCGATGCGCTGGGTCGCCAAGAACGTGGTGGCGGCCGGCCTCGCGGAGCGATGCGAGGCCCAGGTGGCCTACGCGATCGGCAAGGCGCACCCGGTCTCGCTGTTCATCGAGACGTTCGGCACCGAGAACGTGCCGGTGGAGCGCATCGAGAAGGCCATCAACTCGGTCTTCGACCTGCGGCCGGCGGCCATCATCCGCGACCTTGATCTGCTTCGGCCGATCTATCAGCAGACCGCGGCCTACGGCCACTTCGGGCGCGAGCTTCCCGACCTGCTCTGGGAGAACACCGATCGGGCGCAGGAGCTAAAGAACGCTGCCGCCTGATTGCCGGGTTTCTGGCCGGGCGCCTCGCTGGTTGAGGGGGCGCCGGCCCGGTTCCTCGGCGGTCGCCTCGGAGCTTGCCGGACTGATCCTCGTCTCGGCGCCCGAATGCCTCATAGTGGGATCTAGTCCGTCGGACTGCGCGTTCCCCGTGCGGGGTAGCGCTCGTCGGCGGCGGATTCTGCGGGAATGAGTCAGGTCCGAGCTGCTGCCGCCGAACAGGCGGCTGTGAAAGCTTGGTTCCGAGCTGCTGTGCCCGGCATGCGGCCGTCGTTGATCCGAGGGCTGGCCAGCCGCGCCCTGGCGCGCACGGCAATCGCCGGTACCGCGGTTGGCATCGCGGTGCTGGCGACGCTTGCGCTGGTCGAGTCCGCCGTGACGGGTGAGGCCACGGCACAGGTCCGGCGAGCCCAAGAGATCAGCCGGAGCTGGAACGACGTCTCGGTGCGCATCAACATCGAGGACGCCGCCCTGCGCGCGTACCTCGCGACGGGCGGCACGGAGTACCGCCGCGCCCAGCTGGCGCTCACCTTCGACTCGGCCCGCGCCGACCTGGACTGGCTCCAGGAGCAGGGTGCGGTCGATCGGGTCGAGCTGGACGTTATTCGCGGTGCGTACGCCAACTACAGCCGGATCGTCGTGCAGATCATCGCCATGGTCCAGCGCGGCGCCAGCGTGCAGGGTTATGCCGAGCTCGCCTCGCTGGCGTTCGCACCGCTGCGCGACGAGGTGCTGGAGAACGTCCGGCAGAACGAGCACCGGCTCACCAGCTACTTGGGCGGGGTCGACCGGCGAACCGCGCAGCAGCGGACGGTCGCGGCGGTGGTCATCCCCTTCTGTACCGTGGTGTTCGGCGTCTGTGCGCTGGTGCTGGTGGCGTATCAGCGGCGGGTGGAGCGCCAGGTCGCGAGTGGGCGGCACGACGCCACGCACGATCCTCTCACCGGGTTGGGCAACCGCACGATGCTGCGGGACCGGTTGCATGTGGCGATCCAGCACACGGACGTCTCAGGAGCGCCGTTCTGCCTCATGCTCATCGACCTGGACCGGTTCAAGGAGGTCAACGACACGCTCGGCCATCACTGCGGTGACGAGCTGCTCGTGGGCGTCGCCGACCGGCTGAAGAGTGCGTCCCGCGACGGCGCTCAGGTAGTCCGCCTCGGCGGCGACGAGTTCGCGCTGGTGCTGCCGGACGTGCCGGACCGGGCCGCCGCGCTGGGTGCGGCCGAGCGGATGCTCGGTGCCCTGCGGCAGCCGATGGTGCTCGACGGATTCACGGTCGACATCGACGCCAGCATCGGGGTTTCGCTGTACCCGGCTGACGGCGCCGACGGTCCCATCCTGCTGCAGCACGCCGACGTGGCGATGTACGCGGCCAAACGGGCCCATGCCGGAGTCGCCGCCTACGACCCGGCGCAGGATCTGAACAGCGCGAACAAGTTGGCCCTGCAGAGCGAGCTGCGCCAAGGGATCGCCCTCGGCGAGCTCGTGCTGCACTACCAGCCCAAGATCGACCTGGCGACCGGGCGACCGAGCGGCGTGGAGGCGCTGGTGCGCTGGCAGCACCCGAGGCTGGGCCTGCTCTACCCGGACACGTTCATCCCGATGGCCGAGAAGACCGGGCTGATCGAACCGGTGACAGCCGAGGTTCTCGACCAGGCCCTGCGGCAGGTGCGCGCGTGGCGAGACGCTGGGCACCCGCTCTCCGCCTCGGTCAACGTGACGGCTCGTTCGCTGGTCGACATGACGTTTCCGGATGCCGTCGTCGCAGCGTTGCGGCACTACGGGGTCTCGCCTGACCTGCTCACCATCGAGATAACCGAGAGCGCGTTGATCCCTGATCCGGAACGGGCGAACCAGGTGCTCGATCGACTCCGGGCGCACGGCGTCGACATCTCGATCGACGACTTCGGGACCGGCTACTCGTCGATCGCGCACCTGCAGGCCATGCCGCCGGACGAGCTCAAGATCGACCGCAGCTTCGTGATGCAGATGCGCCACAACGCGCGCGACCAGAAGATCGTCCGGGCCATCGTCGACCTCGCCAAGAGCCTGGGCGTGCGGGTGGTCGCGGAGGGCGTGGAAGACGAGGAGGCGTACGGGGCGCTGCGCCTGTTGGGCTGTGACGAGGCGCAGGGATACCACATCAGCCGACCCTTGCCGACCGATCAGTTCTCCGCCTGGCTCCGGCAGCAGGACGGCGACGCCGTCGGCCGGGCCACGGAGGTGCTGATTAGCTGAACGGTGCCACGGCTCCGCCGCTAGGTTGGGACTGTGGATCGACGGCGCCTCCTCACGTTGGCTCTGGGTGCTACCGCGTCTGGCGCCTTGGCAGTCGGTGCCGGGTGCAGTCGGCGCGGCGGAGCCGCCGCCGAGCCCGCGGTCGGCGTTGCGCAGCTCGGCGACACGGTGCAGGGGACCAGCCCGATGGTCGCCGCGGAGCGGTACTTCGCCCAGCAGGTGTCCACCCTGACCCAAGGTCGTCTGCAGATCGAGGTGGTCCCGGGCGGGACCCTGGGGGACGACAACCGGGTCAACGAGATGGTCCGGACCGGTCAGGTGGCGTTTGCTAAGACGCTGGTGAACAACCTGATGGCGTACGACAAGCGGCTCGGCGTACTCGCCCTGCCCTATGTCTTCACAGACGAGAAGCAGTGCCTGGCGATGCTGGACGGCGAGCTCGGCCGGCGCTGCATTTCGATCCTCGACGAGTGCGGTCTGGTGGCGCTCGCGTACTTCTACGGCGGCGACCGCAACCTCTACAATGCGAAGCGGCCGGTCCATACCCCGGCCGACCTCAAGGGGCTGCGCATCCGCGTCCCGCAGAACATCGTCTCCATTGACATGATCAACGCGATGGGTGCCAGTGCCGTCCCGATGGCCACCAACGACATCCTGTCCGCGCTGCAGCAGCACGTGGTGGACGGCGCCGAGAACAACGCCGTCTTCTACCTTGCCGAGGAGCACGTCTTGTACGCCCCGTACTTCTCCCGGACCCGTCACCAGCAGAGTGTGAACGTGCTGATGGCCAGCAAGAAGTGGCTGTCGGAGCAGCCGTCCGCAACACAGCAAGCCGTCCGCGAGGCCGGCCGGCGCGCCCAGACGGAGCAGATCCGTCTCTGGGACCAGGAAAGTGCGCTGGCCCTGGACCGGGCCAAGTCTCAGCACGCGGTGATCAACGACGTGGACGTCGCCGCGTTCCGGCGAACGCTCGCACCGGTGCTGCAAGAGCATCGCGGTACATTCGGCGACCTGGCGGCCCTGCTGCCCGACGCGTAGCGGGTCAGTACTGCCGCTGCGGCAGCACAGCCTTGGCCCGGGCCTGGTCGAACGTGGTCTCCTCGGTGACCGCCCGGGGTGGCAGCACCTCGCCTGCCGCGGCCTTCTTGACCAGCTCCATGAGCTGCGGACCGAGGAGCGGATTGCACTCCACCACAAAATTGATCTTCCCGGCGGCCAGGGCGGTGAGGCCCCCGCGCGAGGCGTCCACCGTGATGATCGTGATGTCGGTACCCGGGCGCTTGCCGGCGGCCTCCAGGGCGTCGATGGCGCCCAGCCCCTCCTCGTCGTTGTGCGCGTACACCACGTCGATTTTCGGATGCTTACGCAGGAAGCCGGTCATCACCTGCTCGCCCTTCTCCCGGGTGAAGTCACCGTCCCGCGAGTCGATCACCGTGAGATGCGGAGCGTCCTTGATCGCCTCGGCGAACCCGGCGCGCCGGTCATTGGCCGGCGCCGAGCCGGTGGTGCCCTCGATCTCCACGATTCGCACCGGCGCCCGGGCGTTGCGGTAGCGGTTGATCAGCCACCTGCCGGCCTTGTGGCCCTCGGCCACGAAGTCGGAGCCCAGCAGGGTCTTGTAAAGCGAGGTGTCGGTGGTGTCGATGGTCCGGTCGGTGAGAATGACTGGGATCTTCGCGTCCTTGGCCTGTTGCAGCACGGCGTCCCAGCCCGACTCCACCACCGGGGAGAACGCGATGACGTCGACGTTGGCATCGATGAAGTGCCGGATGGCCGCGATCTGATTCTCCTGGCGCTGCTTTCCGTCCTGGAAGTCGAGAACGATGCCGGCGGCCGCGGCCGACTCCTTCACCGACTTCGTGTTGGCGACCCGCCAGGAGCTCTCCGAGCCGACCTGGGAGAACCCCAACCTGATCTGCGCCGAGCGGTCGCCCGGGGCGACCGCGTCCTGCGTCGGGTCGCCGCAGGCGGCCGGGCCGGCTGACAGAAGACAGACGGATACGACAGCCAGGGCTGTTCGACGGACCCGCCACCCCCAGGACGCCTTCGCCATCTCACCCTCCAGGTCTGATGCACCTCGGGGATCCTTGCACAGAAATTGGCGTGATATGCCGTATATCGCTCCCGCCCGCCGGCACTGCCTGGCCGTTCGACGTCGACAATCTTCGATTCTCAGATCAGCGTGGCGGGGTCTATCTGCATCCGCACCGGCAGGGGTGCCTTTTTGGCGCTTCGGACTGCCGACGCCTCGTGCAGCGCGCGAGCCAGCGCCGAGGCATGCGAGCGGGGAACCCGGATGAGCATGCGTTCGTCCTCTTCGCCGGCGGGGACCGGACCCAGGATCTCCGCGGTGCCGGGCAGGCGGGCGGCGGCCAGCAGCTCGGCCACCGCCTCGGTTCGGCCGGTGAGGCTGGCCATCCGGGTTGCCGGGGGAAAACCCAGCTCGCGGCGCTCGGCCAGTTCGCGGGCGGCGAACCAGGCCGGGTCCCAGCGGAGCAGCGCCTGCACGGTAGCGAGCCCACCGTCGGCCACCACTACGACACGTCCGCCCAGAGCCGCCGGTCGTGCTAGGGCGGCGGCGTTGATCCAGCGGCGCATGGTCTCCTCCGCGGCGCGCAGGTCGGCGCGGGTAAGCAAGGCCCAGGTGTCGAGGAGCAGGACGGTGCCGTAGCCGCCGGCGGCGACCGGTTCGGCGCCGGGGGTGGCGATGACGACGGCGGGCTCCGCGGGGACGGTCGCGAGGATCTCGTCGCGGCCGGACATGCGGATCGGGACGCCGGGGAAGGCGCGGCCGAGTTCCTCGGCGGTGCGCCGGGCGCCGGTCACCGAGGCGCGCAGGCGGCGGTTGCTGCATTCCGGGCACGCGTACGCCGCGGCAGCGCGCCCGCACCACCGACACGCCGGCACGTCCCGGGCGCCGGCGAGGCCGAGCGGGCCGGAACAGTGCGGGCACCGGGCCGGCGTGCGGCACTCGGCGCAGGCGATCGACGGCAGGTAGCCCCGCCGTGGCACCTGCACCAGCACCGGCACGCCGGCCTGCAACGCCTGCCGCGCCGCCTGCCAGGCCAGACTGGGCAGGCGGGCGGTCGCCGCGCCGGAGTCGCGGGCCAGCTGCGGATCATCGCCGGTCGGTGCGATCGCCGGCGCCCGCTCGCGCAGCACCGCCCGGGTCGCGGCGATTTCCCGAGCCCAGCCGGTCTCCAGCAGCAACTGCCCTTCCCCGGTACGCGCGTGGCCGGCCACCAGCGCAGCGCAGTCGGCGAGCTGCGCCCGGGTAAGCAGCACCTCGCGGGCGTGCGGATAGGGCGCCCGCGGCTCGGCGTGCAGGTCGTCGCCGTCGTCCCAGATCACCACGAGGCCGAGCTTCGCCACCGGCGCCCACATCGCGGCCCTTGTGCCGGCGACCACCGGCACCTGATGGCGGCTCGCGGCCAGGAACCGCCGGTAGCGCTCGGCCGGCCCGACCGCGGCGTTCAGCGCGACGTGCCGGCCCTCGCCCAGCGCGGTGCCGAGGGCCCGGTCGACCCGGTCGAGGTCGCGCGCGTCCGCCACGACGATGACCACGCCGCGGCCGCCGCGCACGGTGGCCGCCGCCGCCTCGGCGATGCGGGCCGCCCAATCCTCACCGGGAAGTGCTGCCCAAACGGCGCGGGCGGCCCGACCCTCCGCGAGGGCCCGCAGGAAACCGCCGCCCGCCGCATACCCCGCCCAGCCGCCGACGTCCAAGTCGGCCGGAGCGGCGTCGGTCCGGGCAGCGTCGGTGCCTCCCGGTGCCTCGGGTGGCTTGGTCGGCTGCGCCTCCACCCGGGCATGCCGGGGTGGCACGGCGAGCCGCAGGACATCGCACAGGTTGCCGGCATAGCGGTCGGCGATGGCCCGCGCGAGCCGCGCCACCTCCGAATCGAGCACCTGCTCGGGCGAGACCACCCTTTCGAGGAAGGCGAGCTTTCCGCCGTGCGCCGACGACTCGGCCCGCTCCAGCAGGAACCCGCCGACCAGCTGGCCGGCGAACCGGACCTTGACCCGTACCCCGGGCCGGGCGGCCGCGTCGTCCGCCGACGTCACCAGATAGTCGAACGGCCGGTCGAGGTGCGCCAGCGGGACATCGACGCAGACGCGAGCCACCGGAAGCCGCTCGGCTGGCACCCGCTCACCTCGTGCGCTCTTGGTAACCATCGCCCCGCATTCTGCCCGCCTCCACCGACAAAACTCCGGCCCTGTGGACAACGACGAACTCCGGCCTGTGGACAACCACACAGGGCACGACCGGGTCGGGCGCGGCACTCCGTAGACTGGTCAGGCCGTCCACGAAGTCAGGAGTGCCGCCGCGTGACCGTCCAGCCCATCCGTCTCTTCGGCGATCCGGTGCTGCGGACGCCGGCCGACCCCGTCGTCGACTTCGACAAGGAGCTGCGCAACCTCGTGCGCGACCTGGTCGAGACCATGCAGGACGAGGGCGGCGCCGGCCTGGCCGCGCCGCAGCTCGGGGTGGGGCTGCGGGTCTTCGCGTTCGACGTGGACGACGTCGTCGGGCACATCGTCAACCCGGTGCTGTCGTTCCCGGACGACGAGGAGCAGGACGGGCCGGAGGGCTGCCTCTCCATTCCCGGCATCTACCTCGACACCAAGCGCCGCCAGCACGTGGTCGCGGCCGGCTTCACCGAGCACGGCGACCCGATCCAGGTGGTCGGCACCGGGCTGATGGCGCGCTGCGTGCAGCACGAGACCGACCACCTCGACGGGGTGCTCTTCCTCGACCGGCTCGACTCCGCCACCCGCAAGGACGCGATGAAGCAGATCCGCGCCGCGGAGTGGTACGACGCCGGCAAGCCGCCGACGATCAAGGACAGCCCGCACGGCCGGGGTCTGTTCGGCCTGGGGCGGTGACCGGCTTGCGTCTCGTCTTCGCCGGTACGCCGGCCGTCGCCGTGCCCTGCCTGGATGCGATCGCCCGGTCCGGCCACGAGCTGCTCGCCGTGGTTACCCGGCCGGACGCGCCGGCCGGCCGCGGCCGCCGCCTGGTCCGGTCGCCGGCCGGTGCCTGGGCGGACGAGTGCGGCATCGAGGTGCTCACTCCGGCAAAACCCCGCGAGCCTGAATTTCAGGAGCGGCTGCGCGAGCTCGCGCCGGATTGTGTGCCCGTCGTGGCGTACGGTGCCCTGGTCCCGCCCGCCGCGCTGGAGATCCCGAAGCACGGCTGGGTGAACCTGCACTTCTCGTTGTTGCCCGCCTGGCGGGGTGCCGCGCCCGTGCAGCACGCCGTGCTGCACGGTGACGAGGTGACCGGGGCGAGCGTCTTCGAGCTGGAGGCGGGGCTGGACACCGGGCCGGTCTACGGCACCCTGACCGAGGACATCCGGCCCACCGACACGTCGGGCGACCTGTTGGGGCGCCTGGCCACCGAGGGTGCCGGCCTGCTCGTGGCGGTGCTCGACGCGATCGAGGCGGGCACCGCGCGGGCGCATCCACAGCCGGCCGACGGCATCTCGCTGGCGCCGAAACTGACCGTGGACGACGCGCGCATCCGCTGGGACGATCCGGCGTTCGCCGTCGACCGGCGGATCCGGGCGTGCACGCCGGCCCCGGGCGCGTGGACGACGCTGCGCGACGACCGGCTCAAGCTCGGCCCGGTGCGACCGGTCGCGAACGGCCCGCAGCTGGCACCGGGCGACCTGCTGGTCGAGCGCACCCAGGTGCTGGCCGGTACCGCCACCACGCCGGTGGTGCTGGGCGAGGTGCGCGCTGCCGGCAAGAAACCGATGTCGGCCACCGACTGGGCCCGCGGTCTGCGGATCCAGCCGGGCGAGAAACTTCAGTGATCGAGCAGGGTGGAGCTCCAGTGACCGAGTACGAGGCGGAGCTTCAGTGACGGACCACAAGGCAGACCGGCCGCACGGTTCCGGGCGGCCGAAGCGGCCTGGTGGGCCGGGGTACGACCGGGACGGGCGGGGCGACCGGGACGCGCGTAGTGGCCGGGCGCCGCGGGCCGGGCGGCCGCCGTCCGACCCGGCGCGACAGGCCGCGTACGAGGCGATTGCGGCTGTGCACCGCGACGACGCGTACGCGAACCTGGTCCTCTCCGATATTTTGCGGGGGATGGGGCTGCACGGCCGGGACGCCGCGTTCGCCACCGAGTTGACCTATGGCACGCTGCGGTCGCTCGGCACCCTCGACCTGATCGTCGGTGCGGCGGCCGAGCGGGACGTCGCGAAGATCGATCCGCCGGCCCGCGACGCGCTGCGGCTCGGCGCCTATCAGCTGCTGCACACCCGGGTGCCGGCGCACGCCGCGGTCAACCAGACCGTCGATCTGGTGCGGGCGGTGGCGCCGGGGGCATCCGGTTTCGCGAACGCGGTGATGCGGACAATCGCCGAGACGCCGCTGGAGACGTGGCTGGAGCGGCTGGCCCCGGCCTACGACAAGGACCCGGTCGGGAACCTGGCGGTGCTGCACAACCACCCGCAGTGGATCATCCGAGCGTTCAACGAGGCGCTCGGCGGCGACCTGGCCGACACCGCCCGGCTGCTCATCGAGGACAACCAGCCCCCCGTCGTGCATCTCTGCGCGCGGCCCGGCCGCTCCGACGCGGTCGACCTGGCCGACGAGGTGGGCGGGGTGCCGGGGGCGTTCTCGCCGTACGCGGTCTATCTGAACGGCGGCTCGCCGCGCGACCTGGCGGCGATCCGGCAGGGCCGCGCACACGTCCAGGACGAGGGTTCCCAGCTGGTCGCGGCGGCACTGCTGGCCGCGCCGATCGAGGGCCGGGACACCCGCTGGCTCGATCTGTGCGCCGGCCCGGGTGGCAAGTCGGGCCTGCTCGGCTCGATCGCCGCGGGGCGGGGCGCCGAGGTGATCGCGGTCGAGGTGGCCGAGCACCGGGCGCGCCTGGTCGAGCAGGCTACCGAGGGCATGCCGGTGACCGTGCTGCCGATGGACGGCCGCTCGGTGGGCCGCGATCCCGACCTGCCGGAGGAGTCGTTCGACCGGGTGCTGGTCGACGCGCCGTGCACCGGCCTGGGGTCGCTGCGCCGGCGTCCCGAGGCTCGCTGGCGGCGTCAGCCGGCCGACCTGCCGCCGCTGACCAAGCTGCAGCGTGAGCTGCTGGTGGCTGCGTTGCGGGCGGTGCGCCCGGGTGGCGTGGTGGCGTACGTGACCTGTTCGCCGCACGTGGTGGAGACGCAGGTGACGGTGACCGAGGGGGCCCGCCGGGGCGGCGTCGAGGTGGATTTCGTCGACGCCCGGCCACTGCTGCCGCCGGGCATGCCCAGCCTGGGCGCCGGGCCGACGGTGCAGCTCTGGCCGCACCGGCACGGGACCGACGCGATGTTCCTGGCGGTGCTGCGCCGGACGGCCTAGGGCCCTAGTTGCGGTAGTGGATCCTGAGCTTCGCCGTGCCGGCGTTGCGGTAGGAGCCGGTCATCTGCTCGCCGTTGAGCCAGAGGAAGCAGCGCACCGCCCGGTCGCCGAGCTTCCAGGCGGTCTCGTCCGGCGGGAAGCCGAGCCAGCCGACCCGGTTCTCGACGGTGCCGTCGTCCGGGATCCCGGCGAACTTCGCGATCGTCGCGTCGCAGCCCTTCTCCAGCTCGGCAGCGGTCAGCTCGGCGGACGTCTTGCGTTTGGTCACGAACAGCCCGGCGAACTCCGAAGTGTGCTTTGCGGTGCAGGCGACCGGGTGCATCTCGGTCACCCGGTCGCTCTCGATCTTCGGGTTGGCGCAGCCCATCCGCAGTTTGCCGCCGGCCCGCAGGCCGCCCTTCATGCTGGCGCCGCGGCGGACCACGGCGCCGTCCACCGGTGAGGTCTCGGCCACGTCGCAGCGGACCCAGCGGGCACCGCCCGACCAGGCGCCCTTCCCGGGCAGCACCGGCTGGATGATCACCCAGCCGCTGCGCCAGTCGGAACCGAGGAAGGCGGCGGCCTGGCGGGAGCATTCCGCGTACGCCCGGGGCAGCGCAGCGGTCGCCGCGAGGCTCTGGGCACCGGCCAGCTCGGTGACCGCGACCGTCTCGGCGAGGTGTGGACCGGTGCACGGGATCGGCGTGTAGTCGTCGAGAGCGCCGTCGCTGCGCAGGTCGGCGTGGCAGGTGTCGGCGGCCGGCCGGAACTGCTGGGCCGTGGGCAACGGCTGCCACTGGCCGGTCAGGTCACCGTCGACCCCGTCGGGCAGCGTGCTGCAGCCGGCCAGGGCGACCGTGAGCGCGCAGGCAATCGCGCAGCCAAGGGCGGCCACCCACCGTCGCATAGCCGTCTCCCGTCCGCGTTCAGGGCGTCACTCTATCGGTTATCCACACGCCGTGAAGCCCGCCCTCGACCGCGCCTAGACTTCAGGCCGTGGAGCTTTCGCCGATCATCGCGCCCAGCATTCTGGCCGCCGACTTCGCCCGCCTCGCCGACGAGGTGCACGCCATCGAGGGTGCCGCCGACTGGGTGCACGTCGATGTCATGGACAACCACTTCGTGCCCAATCTGACGATCGGCCTGCCGGTCGTGCAGAGCCTGCGCAAAGTGACGAGCATTCCGTTCGACGTGCACCTGATGATCACCGACCCGGAGCGGTGGGCACCGGAGTACGCCGAGGCGGGTGCGCACAACGTGACGTTCCACGCCGAGGCCTGCGAAAACCCGGTGGCGCTGGCCAAGGCGCTGCGGGCCGCCGGGTCCCGGGCCGGGCTGGCCATCGACCGGGACACCCCGATCGAGCCCTACCTGGAGCTCCTTCCCTATGTGGACACGCTGCTGATCATGACGATCAAGGCCGGGTTCGGCGGTCAGAAGTTCCTGCCGTCGATGCTCGACAAGGTGCGTGACGTGCGCCGCCGGATCACGGCGAAAAACCTGGAGGTACGCCTCGAGGTCGACGGCGGCATCGCGGCGGACACCATTGAGCAGGCCGCCGAGGCCGGGGCGGACGCATTCGTGGCGGGGACCGCGGTCTACGGCGCGGCGGACCCGGCCGAGGCGATCCGGAAGCTTCGCGGACTGGCGGCGGCGTCGATGCGTACCGCATGATGGCGTCGTGACGACGGGGACGCGAAGAGTAGCGGAGTGACATGAGCACGGACGTGATCCGGCATCCGGAGGACGAACTGGGCCCCGAGCCCGAGGACCGGCCCGACCTGATCCTGGTGGTCGACGACGATCAGGACATCGCGAGCTTCGTCGAGTTCAACCTCAAGGTGCACGGGTACGACGTGATCCGCGCGACCGACGGCGAGGACGCGCTCGAGGTGATGGAGAACAAGCGGCCCGACCTCGCCGTGATCGACTGGATGATGCCCCGGATGGACGGCGTCGAGCTGACCCGCCGGTTGCGCGCCGAGCCGCTCACCTCTGCCCTCCCGGTGATCATGCTGACCGCCAAGAGCATGACCATCGACAAGGTGGTGGGCCTGACCGCCGGCGTCGACGACTACCTGGTCAAGCCGTTCGACACCGCCGAGCTGATCGCCCGGGTCGCCTCCACGCTGCGGCGCAACAAGGAGTTCCGCGAGGTCTCGCCGCTGACCGGGCTGCCCGGCAACGCCCGGGTCCGGCGCGAGATCGCCGACCGGATGAAGGCCGGCGGCGAATACTCGGTGGGCTACATCGACATCGACCGGTTCAAGAGCGTCAACGACGTGTACGGCTTCGACCGCGGCGACGAGTTCATCACCGCGCTGGCCCGCAGCATGCACCGGGCGGTCAGTGCGGTCGGCCCGCCGTCGATCTTCCTGGGCCACATCGGCGGCGACGACTTCGTCTTCATCTGCACACCCGACCAGGTGCTGCCGCTGACCCAGCGCGCGGTGACCGACTTCGAGCAGGCCGCCGACCAGCTGTACGACCCGGTGGACGCGGCCCGCGGCTACATCGAGGTCCCCGACCGCCGCGGCAACAAGAACAGGGCCGCCCTGGTCACCCTCTCGATCGGCGTCGCGCAGGCGACTGTCGACGGCCGCCGCTTCGCCGATCCCCGGGTGGTGATCGCGGTGGCCTCCGAGATGAAGAAGGTCGCGAAGTCCCAGCCCGGCTCATACGTGGCGATCGACCGCCGCCGCACCGCCGCCGAGGACGACGAGGAATAGCCTACTGGTCCGGTGGGAAATGTGATGTGGCTCGCGTCCGGGGTGGCAAAGCCGCCGGACCGTGCCACACTCGGGAGTAACCCACCACGCGCTGGCGGGACTCGGTGAAATTCCGAACCGGCGGTGATCCGACGCGCAAGCCTCGGTAAGCCCGCGACCCGGACGCCCTCATCGGCGGCCGGTGGACTTGGTGAGACTCCAGGGCCGACGGTTGATCAGGCGGTGACGCCCGGTCAGACAGTCCGGATGGGAGACAGCGCGCGGGATCGGACCGAGGGCACGTTTGGCGTGTCGTCGACCGGGGCGCGCGAAGCGTACCCCGGTGTCGGATTCCTGGCGTTTCTCCCACTCTCCGCGCGTGACCGTGCCGCGCGAGAGGAAGACCCGGATGGTGACCGAGGACGAGGCGATGCGCCGCGCGATCGCGTTGGCCTCGCGGGGCCTCGGCACGACCAGCCCCAACCCGGTGGTCGGCTGCCTGCTGCTGGACGCCGCCGGCGAGGTGGTCGGCGAGGGCTTCCACGCGTACGCGGGTGGGCCGCACGCCGAGATAGTCGCGCTCGCCCAGGCCGGGGCACGCGCCCGCGGGGGCACCGCCGTCGTCACTCTCGAGCCGTGCAACCACATCGGGCGCACCGGCCCCTGCAGCCAGGCCCTGATCGACGCCGGCGTGCGGCGGGTGGTGATCGCCGTCGACGACCCGAACCCGGTCGCCTCCGGCGGGGCGGTCACGATGCGTGCCGCCGGGGTCCAGGTCGAGACGGGGATACGCCGCCGGGACGCCGAACTGGGCAACGTCGCCTGGCTCACCGCGGTCCGCCGGGGCCGGCCGTACGTGATCTGGAAGTTCGCCGCCACGCTGGACGGCCGCTCCGCCGCCGCCGACGGCACCAGTCAGTGGATCACCTCCGCGCCGGCCCGGAGCGACGTGCACACACTGCGCGGCACGGTCGACGCGATCGACGCCGGGGTGGGCACGGTCCTCGCCGACGATCCGCAGCTGACCGTGCGCGACCTCAAGGACGGCGCCCTCGCCATCAAGCAGCCGCTGCGGGTCGTGGTCGACTCGCACGGGCGTACGCCCCAGGGCGCTCGCGTGCGGGACGCCGCCGCACCCACCTGGATAGTCACCGCCGGCGAGGCCGGCGCCGGGCCGGACGGCCGGGTCGACCTCTCCGCCCTGCTGGCCGCGCTCTACGGCCGTGGCATCCGGTCGGTGCTGCTGGAGGGTGGGCCGACCTTGGCCGGCGCCTTCCTCGCCGCCGGGCTGGTCGACCAGGTGGTCGGCTACGTCGCGCCGAAGCTGCTCGGCGCCGGCCGGCCGGCGCTGGTCGATGCGGGCGTGACCACCATCGGCGACGCCCTCGAGCTGGACCTCACCGACATCGCGCAGATCGGCCCCGACCTGCGCTTCACCGCATCCTTGCTGAGCAAGCCCACCGCGGAAAACCCCAGATGAAAGCCTTGAGCAGAAGGAGAACTAAGAACATGTTCACCGGCATCGTCGAGGAACTGGGAGAGATCGTCCGCCGTACCGACGCGGGCGGTGACGCGGCGGTCCTGGCCGTGCGCGGGCCGCTGGTCACCTCGGACGCCCGGCACGGCGACTCGATTTCGGTCAACGGGGTCTGTCTCACCGTGATCGACAACGTCGACGGGGTGTTCACCGCGGACGTGATGGGCGAGACCCTGCGCCGCTCGTCGCTGGGCGCGCTGCAGGCCGGCAGCCCGGTGAACCTGGAGCGGGCCGCCGCCCTCGGCAGCCGGCTCGGCGGGCACCTGGTACAGGGGCACGTCGACGGCGTCGCCCAGCTGCTTGCCCGGGAGCCGGCCGAGGACTGGGAGGTGGTCCGCTTCTCGCTGCCCCGATCGCTGGCGAAATACGTGGTGGAGAAGGGCTCGATCACCGTCGACGGGGTATCGCTGACGGTGATGGCGGTCGACGACGAGTCGTTCGCCGTCGGCCTCATCCCGACCACCTCGAAGCTGACCGTCCTCGGTTCCAAGAGCCCCGGTGACCCGGTGAACCTCGAGGTCGACGTCATTGCCAAGTACGTCGAGAAGATGCTGGGGAGCCGCAATGTTTGAGAACATCGAACGGGCCGTCGCGGACATCGCCGCGGGCCGCCCGGTGATCGTGGTCGACAACGAGGACCGCGAGAACGAGGGCGATCTGATCTTCGCCGCGGAGAAGGCGACCCCGGAACTCGTCGCCTTCATGGTCCGCTACACCTCGGGCTACATCTGCGTGCCGCTGACCGAGGCGGAGGCCGACCGCCTCGACCTGCCGCCGATGTTCCACACCAACCAGGACGTGCGGGGGACCGCGTACGCCGTGACGGTCGACGCCCGCGAGGGTGTCTCCACCGGCATCTCGGCTGCCGACCGGTCCCGCACGATCCGACTGCTCGGCTCGCCCGACACCCGGCCGACCGACCTGTCCCGCCCGGGGCACGTGGTGCCGCTGCGCGCCAAGCCGGGCGGCGTGCTGCGCCGCCCGGGGCACACCGAGGCCGCGATCGACCTGGCCCTGCTGGCCGGGCTGCGGCCGGCCGGCGTGCTCTGTGAGATGGTCAACGACGACGGCACCATGCAGCGCCGTCCCGACCTCGAGAAGTTCGCGATCGAGCACGACCTGGTGCTGATCACCATCGCCGACCTGGTCGACTACCGGCGGCACTCCGAGACCCAGGTGGACCGGGTGGTCGAGACCCGGCTGCCGACCGAGCACGGCGACTTCACCGCGGTCGGCTACCGCGCGCGGGTGGACGGCGGGGAGCACGTGGCGCTGGTCTACGGCGACCTGGGCGACGGCGCGGACGTGCTGGTGCGGGTGCACTCGGAGTGCCTGACCGGTGACGTCTTCGGCTCGAAGCGCTGCGACTGCGGCCCGCAGCTGGACGCGGCCCTGCAGCGGGTCGCCGAGGTCGGCCGGGGCGTGGTGCTCTACATGCGCGGGCACGAGGGCCGGGGCATCGGCCTGCTGCACAAGCTGCAGGCCTACCAACTGCAGGACCGCGGCTTCGACACGGTCGACGCGAACCTCGAGCTCGGCCTGCCGGCCGACGCGCGCGACTACGGCACCGGCGCACAGATCCTCTACGAACTCGGGGTGCGCTCGATGCGCCTGCTCACCAACAACCCGGCGAAGCGGGCCGGGCTGGAAGGCTACGGCCTGACCGTGCTGGGCCGCGAGGCGCTGCCGGTGCGGCTGCACCCGGAGAACGTGCGTTACCTGCGTACCAAGCGGGACCGGATGGGCCACTTGTTCGAGGCGTTGGGCTGAATCTTCCCGGCGGAAACGCGAAGATGACTTTTTGAAGGGGGCACAACATGGCCGGTTTCGGCGATCCGCACACGGAGGCCGTCGATGCGGCCGGGCTACGGCTCGGCATCGTCGGCTCGCGCTGGCACATGGAGCTCGTCGATCACATGATCGAGCGGGCCTGGGCAGCGGCCGAGGCCTGCGGCGTGACCGATGTCAAGGTGATCCGCGTGGCGGGCGCCGTCGAGCTGCCCGTGGTGGCGCAGGCGCTGGCCCGGCAGTGCGACGCGGTGGTCGCCCTGGGCGTGGTGATCAAGGGCGAGACCGACCACTTCAAGTACGTCTGTGACGCCGTCACCTCCGGGCTGCTCCGGATCGCCCTCGACGAGCAGACCCCGGTCGCACACGGCGTGCTGACCGTGCAGAGCCTCGGGCAGGCGCGGGACCGGGCCGGCCTGGAGGACTCGATCGAGGACAAGGGCTGGGCGAGCACCGTCGCCGTGCTGGACGCCGCCCTGTCGCTGCGCGAGCTCTCCAAGCCCTAGCCCGACGCAGGGCGTCAGAGGCGGCCGGCCTCGATTATTCGGGCCAGGAACTGCCTGGTGCGCGGCTCGAGCGGGTCGCCGAGCACCTGGGCGGGCGGGCCCTGCTCTAGCACCCGGCCCTGGTCGAGGAAGGCGACCCGGTCGGCTACCTGCCGGGCGAAGCCCATTTCGTGGGTGGCCAGCACCATGGTCATTCCGTCGCCCTTGAGGTCGCGGATCATGGTGAGCACCTCGCCGACCAGTTCCGGGTCGAGCGCCGAGGTCACCTCGTCGAGCAGCAGCAGGCGTGGATTGTTGACCAGCGCACGGACGATCGCGACGCGCTGCTGCTGGCCGCCGGAGAGCCCGTCGGGGTAGCTGGTCGCCTTGTCGGTCAGCCCGACCCGGCCCAGCCACTCCATCGCCTGTTCCCGCGCCTGGTCGGCGGGGCGCCGGTGCACCCGCACCGGGGCGAGGGTGATGTTGTCGAGCACGGTCATGTGCGGGAACAGGTTGAACGACTGGAAGACCAGGCCGATCCTCTGGCGCACCCGGTCGGGGTCGGCGCGCGGATCGGTGATGTCCTCGCCGTCCAGCGTGATCACCCCGTCGTCGACCTCGGTGAGCAGGTTGACGCAGCGCAGCAGGGTCGACTTGCCTGAGCCGGAGGCGCCGATCAGCGCGACCACCTCGTGTTCGCCGACGTCGAGGGTGAGCGAGTCGAGGACCACGACGGCGCCGAACGTCTTGCGGACGTTACGGCAGGACAGCAGCATCAGGCACCGGCGTTCTGCCGGCGCGCGGCGCGCAGCGTCACCCAGTCGGTGACCGCGATCAGCGGCAGCGCCAGGAGCACGAAGAGCACACCCGCCACGATGTACGGGGTGAAGTTCGCGGTCTGTGCCACGCCTATCTGCGCCGCCCGGATCGCGTCCACCGGCCCGGCCAGGGAGATCAGGCCGACGTCCTTCTGCAGCGCGACGGTGTCGTTCAGCAGCGGCGGGGCGACCCGGCGTACGGCCTGGGGCAGCACCACGAAGCGCATCGACTGCCGGTAGCTCAGCCCGAGCGAGCGGGCCGCCGCGACCTGGCTGGGATGCACCGACTCGATGCCGGCCCGGAACACCTCGGCCAGGTAGGCGCCGTAGGTGATCACGATGGCCGCGCCGCCGAGCACGGTCACGCTCGGGGTGCCCTGCAGGCGCAGGCCGGGGACGCCGAACGCGAACAGGTAGATCACGATGATCAGGGGCAGACCGCGGAACGAGTACGTGTAGAGGGTCGCCAGCGCCCGCACCGGGAAGAAGACCGGGCCGCGCAGGGTGCGCAGCACGGCGATCAGCAGGCCCAGTGCGAGGGCGGCGGCCGCGCAGACGACAAGCATCCGCACGTTGAGCCACAGTCCTTGGAGGATCTGCGGGAGGAACTCGACGGCGATCTGCGGGTCGAAGAACGACTGCCGCACCCGCGCCCAGCCCGGCGCGCCGGTGACCAGCACGCCGAGCAGCGTGCCGACCACGGCGGTGGAGGCGGCGGCCAGCAGCACCGACCGGATCGCCTGCCGTCTCCGGTAGACGACCCGGCCCTGTTGGATGGCGCTGAGGGTCACGAGAGCTCGGGGGCTCCGCCGGTGCCGGCCAGCCAGGTCTTCTCCAGCACCGTGAGGGTGCCGTCCTGCCGGAGCTGGTCGACCGCGCCGCTCACGCAGCCGGTCAGGGGCGAGTCCTTGTCGAGCACCAGGCCGAACTGCTCGGGCACCCCGACCTGCGGCAGCTGGCCGACGATCACGCCGTCCTCGAGCTCGGCCGAGGTCATGAAGAACGCGGTGGGCAGGTCGACCGCGATGCCGTCCACGGTGCCGTTGACCAGCGCCGCCTTGGCGTCGTCGTTGTTGTTGAAGACCTGCACCGGCGTACTCGGCTTGATCAGGTCGTTGACCGCCTGGTAGCTGGTCGTGCCGACCTGGGCGCCGAGCTTGGCCGACTTGAGGTCGGCGATCGACTTCGCGCCGGCGATCGACGAGGTTTTGGTCGTGATGACCGTCTGCCGCACCAGGTAGTACGGCGACGAGAAGTCGACGGCCTTGCGTCGTTCGGGGGTAATCGAGAATTCATTGATGTCGAAGTCGAAGGCCTTGGGACCCGGCGCGATGGCGTTGTTGAACGTCACCGAGGTCCAAATCACATTCTCCGGCGGATAGCCCAGCCGCTGGGCGACCTGGTAGGCCACGGCGGATTCGAAGCCCTTGCCGTTGCTCGGCTTGTTGTCGCTGAACCACGGCTCGTACGCCGGGTTGTCGGTGCCGATGGTGAGCTTGCCCGCGGTCGCGGTATCAAGAGCGCCAGCAGGGCAGACGTTGGCGGAGGCCGATGCGGAGGGGTTCGGGGCGGCGCTCTCGTCGGCGGGAGCGCAGGCCGCGACGGCGGCGAGCAGGAGAGCGGCGACGCCGGCGGAGGCGAGGGTGTTTCGGCTGACCATGTCGGCAGCCTAGGGCACGTCCCACCTGCTGGGGGTGTTCGTCGTCATCCCGTAACCGGTTGCCACAATGGCGCTGTGAAGACGTTCGAAGAGTTGTTCGCCGAGCTCCAGGCGAAGGCGGCGGAGCGGACCCCGGGCTCGTCCACCGTGGCGGCGCTGGACAAGGGTGTCCACTTCATCGGGAAGAAGGTCGTCGAGGAGGCGGCCGAGTCCTGGATGGCCGCCGAGCACGAGGGGCCGGAGCGGGCCGCGGAAGAGATCTCCCAGCTGCTCTATCAGGCGCAGGTGCTGATGATCGCCACCGGTCTCGACCTCAAGGACGTGTACCGACATCTCTGACGTGCCACTGGAGACCCGCACTCGTCGAGCCGAAGGAACACGTCCCATGCTGCGTATCGCCGTCCCGAACAAGGGGACCCTGTCCCAGCCCGCGTCGCAGATGCTGCGCGACGCCGGTTACCGCCAGCGCACCGACCCGAAGGACCTCGCCTGCCGCGACGAGGCGAACAACGTGGAGTTCTTCTACCTGCGCCCGCGCGACATCGCCACCTACGTCGCCTCCGGCGATCTCGACCTCGGCATCACCGGCCGCGACCTGCTGGTCGACTCCGGCGTCCCGGCCGAGGAGCTGCTCGACCTGAACTTCGCCGGCGCCACGTTCCGGTGGGCGGCCCCGGCCGGTGCGCTCACCTCGGCCGACGAGATCGGCGGCCGGCGGATCGCCACCGCGTACCCCGGTGTGGTGGAGAACTACCTCACCGAGCACGAGCTCAAAGCCGACGTGGTGCGGCTCGACGGCGCGGTGGAGAACGCGGTCCGCCTCGGCGTCGCCGACCTGATCGCCGACGTGGTGGAGACCGGCGCGACGCTGCGTCAGGCCGGGCTGGTCACGTTCGGCGAGCCGCTGCTGCGCTCGTCGGCGATCCTGATCGGCCGGTCCGGCGGCGAGGCGGCCGGCGGGCCGCAACTGCTCCGCCGACTGCAGGGCGTGCTGGTCGCCCGGAGCTACGTGATGCTCGCCTACGACGTGCGCAGCGACCTGCTGGAGAACGCGACCGCGCTCACCCCCGGCATCGAGTCGCCGACCGTCTCCGCGCTGCGCCGGGAGGGTTGGGTCGCGGTGCAGGCCATGGTTCTGCGCGCCGACGTGCACCGGGTGATGGACGAGCTGTACGAGCTGGGCGCCCGCGCCATCCTGGTCACCGACATCTCGAATTGCCGGCTGTGAGTGGGGGCGGGCTGAGTGCGGCCGGGCTGAGCGGGGACGGGCTGAGCGGGGACGGGCGTAGCCTCGGGTCCGTGGATGCGAAGACGGTGACGTACCGGCCGCGGAAGGTGCGCTGGGTGGCCAGCATCGCGGCGGTCGTCGTGGTGGTGCTCTTCACCGTGCTCAGCTTCGGCCTGCACGGGTCGGCCGGCTTCGAGAACTCCGGCCAGTTCCAGCGCGGCGACCAGACCGCGATGATCGGCCTCGGCCTGCTGATCGGCCTGGGCATCCTCGCGTTCTGCCGGCCCCGGGTGGTCGCCGACGCCGAGCACATCCAGATCCGCAACGTGGTGGGCGGTTACGACCTGCCCTGGTCGGTGGTGCGGGCGGTGCGTTTCGACCGCAACTCGCCGTGGGCCCAGCTGGAGCTGCACGACGAGGAGCAGGTGTCGATCCACGCGTTGCAGGCCACCGACAAGGACTACGCAGTGGAGGGTGTGCGCACTCTGCGGGCCCTGCATTCGGCCGCGGTCGGCGCCTGATAGACTGGCCCGCAGTCGACCACGCCCATGCCCTCCGCTCGGTCAAACGTGCGGGTGGTGCGGGCGCGAAAGAGGAGCCCGCTGGTTCCCACCCGCCCGTTGCTGACGGCCGGGTCCGGTCACCCGGCCTCGGGTAACAACCGAGGCCCGGGGTGCGTCCTCATGGGCGCCGATGACCGGTCGAGCGGGCCCCGGCATGCGTGGAAACAGCACAGTTGATGTGTTGTGACGGCGCAGGCGGGGCCTTCTGCTTTCCCCGGCACCCAGAGTGGTGGGCGCCCAGGGGCCGACCGACATTGGCAGCGCGACCGTGGTTGGGCAACCGCGGACGCGTCGAAACTGTAAAACGTTCTGAGGAGGCCCCATTAGCGTCGAACCACGTGTTAACGAACAGATCCGGGCTCGTGAGGTCCGTCTGGTCGGTCCCGAGGGTGAGCAGGTCGGCATAGTGCCGCTCGAGCGCGCTCTCCAACTGGCCGCGGATGTCGACCTGGACCTGGTCGAGGTTGCTCCGATGGCGCGGCCGCCGGTGTGCAAGCTCATGGACTTCGGCAAGTTCAAGTACGAGAGCGCACTGAAGGCACGCGAAGCGCGGCGCAACCAGCAGCAGACCGTCATCAAGGAAATGAAGCTTCGCCCGAAGATCGACCCGCACGACTACGAGACCAAGAAGGGTCACGTGGTGCGGTTCCTCAAGGCGGGCGACAAGGTCAAGGTGACGATCATGTTCCGCGGTCGCGAGCAGAGCCGCCCCGAGCTGGGCTTCCGGCTCCTGCGCCGGCTCAGCGAGGAGATCGCGGAACTCGGCTTCGTGGAAGCCAGTCCGAAGCAGGACGGCCGAAACATGATCATGGTGCTGGCCCCTCACCGGGCCACGAAGGCAGCGGCCGCCGCAACGGTCGCGGCCAACGCCCGCCCGCCGCGCGAACCACGCGAGGGCGATGGTGCCGAAGCGGCGCCCGAAACGCCCGACACCACCGCAGAGTAGTCAAGCTTTTCCGTACGGCCCGAGGCCGTGCTGAAAGATCAGAAAGAGGCTTCACAGTGCCGAAGTTCAAGCCCCACTCCGGGACCGGCAAGCGGGTGAAGGTCACCGGCAAGGGCAAGATCGTGCGTGAGCATGCTGGCAAGCGCCACCTGCTCGAGGGTAAGTCCTCGCACGTCACTCGCCGGATGACCGGCACCGTTGTCCTGGCCAAGGCCGACACCAAGCGTGTAAAGAAGCTGCTGGGCCGCTGACGCGCGCCACCCTCGTTCCCCTGTTAGGAGTACCGAAATGGCACGCGTCAAGCGGGCTGTAAACGCCCAGAAGAAGCGTCGTACGTTGCTGGAGACCGCCAGCGGATATCGCGGTCAGCGCTCCCGCCTGTACCGCAAGGCCAAGGAGCAGATGCTGCACTCGATGCAGTACGCCTACCGTGACCGCCGTGACCGCAAGGGCGACTTCCGCCAGCTGTGGATCACGCGCATCAACGCGGCGGCCCGGGCCAACGGGATGACCTACAACCGCCTGATCCAGGGCCTTCGCCTGGCGGGCATCGAGGTCGACCGCAAGATCCTGGCCGAGCTGGCCGTGAACGACGCCGCCGCCTTCGCGGCCATCGTCGAGCTCGCGCGGGCCGCGGTCGTGGCCGAGGGCACCGGCGGCGCGTCCGCGCAGGCTGCCTGACCCCGCAAGTCAAGTCGAGCGCCTCCCGAGCAATCGGGGGGCGCTTCGCTTGTCGGGCCCCTGACGATCGGTTGTGCTGTTGATGACTTTCACGTCGCGTACCCCCCGGGTCTCTGCCGCCCGTCGCCTGCAGCGCCGTAAGGATCGCGACCAGACCGGGCGATTCCTGGCCGAAGGGCCGCAGGCGGTCCGCGAGGCGCTCGCCGCGGGGGTGGTGGTCGAGTTGTTCGGTACCGCGACGGCGCTGGATCGGCACGCCGACCTGGCGGCACACGCGCCGCTGGTGTCCGCGGTGACCGACGACGGGATTGAAGCGCTCACCGAGACCGTGCAGCCGCAGGGCCTGGTTGCGGTGTGTGAGCAGATCGACGTGCCGCTCGTCGACGCGCTGGCCAAGGAGCCGAGGCTGGTCGCGGTGGTGGTGGAGATCCGGGACCCGGGCAACGCGGGAACGGTGCTGCGTACCGCGGACGCGGCCGGTGCGCGCACGGTGATCTTCGCGGGTGACTCGGTCGACCCCTACAACGGCAAATGTGTGCGGGCGTCGGCCGGTTCGCTCTTCCATGTGGACGTGGTCCGCGCCCCGCTGTCGCTTGTCGACGATCTGCAGGACTCGGGCCTGCAGACGTTCGCCACCAGTGGGTACGGCGACGACGACCTCGACTCGTTGAGCGACGGCGGACTGCTCGGCGGGCGGACCGCGTGGTTGTTCGGCTCCGAGGCGCACGGGCTGCCGCAGGCGATGCTGGACGCCGCCGACCGGCGGGTCCGGGTGCCGGTCTACGGCGGTGCGGAAAGCCTGAATCTGGCCGCCGCGGCCGCCGTCTGTCTATATGCCTCGGCGCGCGCCCAGCGGTGAGGTTATGCTGGGCGGGTGCCAGGTCAGATGATGCTGTTTACCCGGCCCGCTGGTCGCGGGCACCGGGCCTGACCTCAACTGGGCCGAAACTCCCTGACCGGCGGGCTGCGGCCGCGCCGCGCTCCGTACACTGCCCGATGGCTTAAAACGGTGTGAGGGAGTCCATGTCCTACCGCAACGATCCTTATGACCCGAAGCAGGCCGCCCTGCTCGATCCGGCCGCGCTCGACGAGGCGATCGCCGGCGCGCGCAGCGCGTTCGCCGCGGCGTCCGACCTCGACGCGCTCGGCGCGCTCAAGCCGGCCCACCTGGGCGACCGCTCGCCGGTCTCGCTCGCCCGGCGGGAGATCGGCTCGCTGCCACCGGCCGCCAAGTCCGACGCCGGCAAGCGGGTCAACCTGGCGCGCAACGCCGTCCAGCAGGCCTACGACGCGCGCCACGCCGAGCTCGAGGTCGAGCGGGCCGCCCGGGTGCTCGTCGAGGAGCGGGTCGACGTCACCCTGCCCTGGAGTCGCCGCCCGCGCGGCGCCCGGCACCCCTTGACCACGCTCACCGAGCACATGGGCGACCTGTTCGCCTCGATGGGCTACGACGTGGTCGAGGGTCCCGAGCTGGAGCTCGAGTGGGCCAATTTCGACGCGCTCAACATCGGGCCGGACAACCCCGTGCGCGGCTCGATGGACACGTTCTATGTGGACCTGCCCGGCCTGGTGATGCGCACCCACACCTCGCCCGGCCAGGTGCGCACCATGCTCACCCGGCAGCCACCGATCTATGTGGTCTGCCCGGGCCGGGTCTACCGCTCGGACGAGCTGGACGCCACGCACAGCCCGGTCTTCCACCAGATCGAGGGCCTGGTCATCGACGAGGGCATCACGATGGCTCACCTGCGCGGCACGCTCGACCACTTCGCCAAGGCGATGTTCGGGCCGGACGCACGGACCCGCTGGCGGCCGCACTACTTCCCGTTCACCGAGCCGTCCGGCGAGTTCGACGTGTGGTTCGCGGCGCACCGCGACGGCCCCCGCTGGGTCGAGTGGGGCGGCTGCGGCATGGTCAACCCGCGGGTGCTGGTCGCCTGCGGCATCGACCCGGAGCGCTACTCCGGTTTCGCCTTCGGGATGGGCGTGGACCGCACCCTGATGTTCCGCAACGGCGTCGGCGACATGCGTGACCTGGTCGAGGGCGACGTGCGGTTCACCGCCAACTTCGGCATGGAGGTCTGAGGCCATGAAGACGTCACTGTCGTGGCTGCGGGAGTACGTCGAGCTGCCGGCCGGAGTCACCGCCGAGCAGCTGGACGAGGCACTGAACAACCTGGGTCTCGAGGTCGAGTCGATCGTCGACCAGGCGGCCACCGTCTCCGGCGACCTCGTCGTCGGCCGGGTGCTGTCGATCGAGGAGCTGACCGGTTTCAAGAAGCCGATCCGGTTCTGCCAGGTCGACGTCGGCAAGACGGCACCGCAGGAGATCGTCTGCGGTGCCCGCAACTTCGCCGAGGGCGACCTGGTCGCGGTGATCCTGCCGGGTGGAGAGCTGCCCGGCGGCTTCAAGATCGGCGCACGTAAGACCTACGGGCGCAACTCGAACGGCATGATCTGCTCGGCCGCCGAGCTGGGGCTGAGCGACGACCACTCGGGCATCATCGTGCTGCCGGCCGGATCGGCCACGCCCGGCGATGACGCCCGCCCGGTGGTCGGGTTGGACGACGTGTCGGTCGAGGTGGAGATCACCCCGGACCGGGGCTACCAGATGAGCCTGCGCGGTCTGGGGCGCGAGCTGTCGTACGCCTTCGATGCCGCCTACACCGACCCGGTCCGCATCCCGGCGCCCGGCGCGACCGCCGAGCCGCCGTACCCGGTGACCATCGAGGACACCGTCGGCTGTGACCGGTTCGCGGCCCGGGTGGTGCGCGGCATCGACCCGCAGGCGGTGTCGCCGCAGTGGCTGCAGCGCCGGCTCATCGCGGCCGGCATCCGGGCCATCTCGCTGCCGGTCGACATCACCAACTACCTCATGCTGGAAACCGGCCAGCCGATGCATGTCTTCGACCTGGGCCGGCTCTCCGGCGGCCTGATCGTCCGGCGGGCCCGGCCGGGGGAGAAGCTGACCACCCTGGACGGCGTGGCCCGCGTGCTGGACGCCGAGGACATGGTCATCTGCGACGACTCCGGGCCGATCTCGCTCGCCGCGGTGATGGGCGGCGAGACCAGCGAGTGGCAGCCGGGCACGGTGGACGTGCTGCTCGAGGCCGCGCACTGGGACCCGGTGATGGTCGGGCGCACCGCCCGGCGGCACAAGTTGTTCAGCGAGGCGGCCAAGCGTTGGGAGCGCGGCGTCGACCCGGCCGCGGCCCTGCCGGCGCTGGAGCGGGCGGTGCAGATCCTCACCGCGCACGCCGGTGGCACGGTGGACGAGCGGGTGCTCGACATCGACCACGTCACCCCGCCCGCGCCGATCCTGCTCGACCCGGCGCTGCCCACCCGGCTGATCGGCCTGCCCTACTCCACCGAGCGGGTCACCGAGCTGCTCGGCCGGGTCGGCTGCACGGTCACCGGGCCCGGCCCGCTGGAGGTGGTGCCGCCGTCCTGGCGGCCCGACCTGCTCGCGCCGGTCGACCTGGTCGAGGAGGTGGCCCGGCTCGGCGGCTACAACGACATCCCGAGCCTGCTGCCGCCGGCCCGCGGCGGGCGCGGCATCACGTCCGGCCAGCGGCGCCGCCGGATGGTCGGCCGGGCGCTGTCCGAGAACGGGTACGTCGAGGTGTGGTCCTACCCGTTCGTCGCCCCGACGGCGGCGGACGCGCTCGGCTACCCCGCGGACGACCCGCGGCGCAGCTCGGTGCGGTTGACCAACCCGCTCTCCGAGGAGGAGCCGCTGCTGCGCACGTCGCTGCTGCCGCCGCTGCTCGCCACGATCAAGCGGAACCTCGGCCGCGGTCACCGCGACCTGGCCCTC
>DASWMR010000209.1:0-6569 GCA_036399635.1 Actinoplanes sp.
ACACGACGCGACCGCAACACGAGATCGACCATGCCCCGACCCTAGCGACCGATCATGTCAGCGGTGTCTCGTCCACCGACCCCCCCCGTGCGCTCAGCGTGCGCGATAGTGATTGTTGTCAATCTTGGTGATTTGTGCTGCGCCGGTGGGTCGGTGGGTTTGGCTCCACAAGATCGGGTTCGCGGGCCGGCAGGTCAGCCCGGTGTCGCGGCAGAGCCGTTCGGCGCGGGGAGATCGCGGCGGCAGCCGCCGGAGGCGGGGTTCGCGCTAGTGCGTCTGGTCGCCCCAGATGGCGTATCTGACGCAGTTGAAGTTGGTCTTGCGGACTCGGCGGCACCTGCGCGGACGGCGGCATCCAGACCGTGATCGCCGTGGCCAGCCAGACGCGGCACCTCGCCGGGCGCGCGGCTGGATGAGGGTCAGCGGAAGGTCATCAAGTCGGCTCGGGGAAAGCCGGCGTCGGTCAGGGCGCCGCAGTCGAGGCCGCGCAGCAGGTAGCCGGCGAGGGCTCGAGCTGTGGCCGGTTCGTCGGCTATGCCGCCTTGCTGGCGTTCCAAGTAGCGGCGCAGGCGGCCCACTGCGGCGTCGCGGCCGTCGCGGAAGAAGGCGTAGGTCGCGGCGTAGCGGGTGGGCAGCTGGGCGGGGTGCAGGTCCCAGCCCTGGTAGAAGCCGCGTTCCAGGGAGCGGCGCACCAGGCGGTGGTGCAGTTGCCAGGCCGATTGGACCTCGGCGCGGGTACCGACCGGGAGGATGTTGGTGGACCCGTCGGAAAGGTGGATGCCGGTCTGGGCGGCGGCGGCCTGCATCACGGCCTTGGCGTAGTCGGCCGCGGGATGCTCCATCGACTGGTAGGCGGCGGCCACCCCGGCGGCGGCGCTGTAGTCGTAGGTGCCGTAGTGCAGGCCCGTGCAGCGGCCGTCGGCGGCGGTGATCAGGCGGGCCACCGTGGCGGTGCCGTCGGCGGCCAGGACGGCGGCGGGCAGCTCGACCTGGATCTCGAAGCGGAGGGTGCCGGCCGCCAGACCGTAGGCGTTCTCCAAGCGATCGAGCAGGGCGACCATCGCCGCCACCTGGTCGGTGCCGCTGACCTTGGGCAGCGTGATGTGGAACGTGTCCTGATAGGACGACAGGAATAGGTCGAGCGTGCGCAGCGCGCGCCGGCGGGTCGCCGCCTCCAGTGACTTCACCCGGATGCCGACGAACGGCGGGCGCGGGCCGGCGGCCAGGACCGCCGCGGCATGGGTGACGGCCGCGTCCTCCTGGTCGTCGTCGCGGACGCCGTAGCCGTCCTCGAAGTCGACGCGCAGGTCCTCGATCGGCTCGCTGGCCAGTTTCGCTCGGACCGTCTCGTCCGGCCAGGGAAAGTCGTGCTCGTCCATCGCCTTGGTGGCGAGCGCACCCCAGTCGCGGAAGTCGTCGAGCCGGTCGGCCGGGATGTAGACGGTGTGCACCGGCTGCCGGCCCTCGCGTTCCCCCGGGTAGCGGGCCCAGAGGAACGCGTCGTGCGCGGCGAGCCGGGTGTCGAGCCCGGCGTAGTCGGCGTCGGTGAGACGCATCAGTCGATGGCGTCGTAGGCGACGGTGGTGAGGAAGTCGGCGAAGTCGTCGGCGAGTGCCACCCGCTCGAAGAGTTTGCGGGCGTCGTCGAAGCGGCTCGCGGCCCACGCCTCGTCGCCGATCGCCTCCCGGATCTTGGCGAGCTCCTCGTCCTCGAAGCGGCCGACCAGGTCGGCGGTGATCTCGGTGCCGTCGGCCAGGCGTACGCCGTTGTGGATCCACTGCCACACCTGGGACCGGGAGATCTCGGCGGTGGCCGCGTCCTCCATCAGGTTGTTGATCCCCACCGCCCCGTTGCCGCGCAGCCATGCCTCCAGATACTGCAGGGCGACCGACACGTTGCTGCGCAACCCCGCCTCGGTGACCTCGCCGGGGGTGGCCGCGACGCTCAGCAGTTTGATCGGGTCGACCGCGACGTCGGGGCGCTGCTTGTCGAGCTGGTTGGGCCGGTCGCCGAGCACCCGGTCGAAGATCTCCTGGCAGACCGGAACGAGGTCGGGGTGCGCCACCCAGGACCCGTCGAAGCCGTCGCCGGCCTCCCGCTCCTTGTCCTCGCGCACCTTGGCGAGGGCGACCTCGTTGACCGCCGGGTCGCGGCGGCTGGGGATGAAGGCGGCCATCCCGCCCATCGCGAAGGCACCGCGGCGGTGGCAGGTCGAGACGAGCAGTTCGGTGTACGCCCGCATGAACGGCGCCGTCATCGTGACCGAGGCACGGTCGGGCAGGACCATGGTCGGGTTGTCGCGGAAGTACTTGATGATGCTGAACAGATAATCCCAGCGGCCGGCGTTGAGCCCGGAGATGTGCGGCCGCAGCGCGTACAGGATCTCCTCCATCTCGAACGCGGCCGGGATCGTCTCGATCAGCACGGTCGCCCGGATCGTGCCCACCGGGACACCGAGCGCCTCCTGCGCGTAGGTGAAGACGTCGTTCCACAGCTCGGCTTCTTTGTGGGACTCCATCTTGGGCAGATAGAAGTACGGGCCGCTGCCGCGCTCGAGCAGCTCCTTGGCGTTGTGGAAGAAGTAGAGACCGAAGTCGACAAGCGCACCGACCGCCGGCTCGTCGTCGACCGGCAGGTGGCGCTCGTCGAGGTGCCAGCCGCGCGGCCGCATCACGATCGTCGGGTAGGGGCCACCGTTCAGCTCGTACGTCTTCTGCGGTGTCTGCAGCGTGATGGTGCGCCGGATCGCGTCGTGCAGGTTCTGCTGGCCGGCGACCACGTTCGCCCAGTGCGGGGTGTTCGCGTCCTCCAGGTCAGCCAGCCACACCTTGGCACCGGAGTTGAGCGCGTTGATAGTCATCTTCCGCTCGGTCGGCCCGGTGATCTCGACCCGGCGGTCCTGCAGGTCGGCCGGGGCGGGCGGAGCGGTCCACTCGGCCGCTCGGATCCCGGCCGTCTCGGCGAGGAAGTCGAGGGTGCCACCGGCGGCGATCTCGGCACGGCGGGCGGCGCGCGCCTGCAGGAGCTCGTTGCGACGCGGCCGGAAACGCCGGTTCAGATCGGCGACGAACGCCACGGCCTCGTCGGACAAAATATCGGTCATCGCCGATCGCTCCTCTCGGTCGTTCTACTACCTCGTACCGTAGACCCGGTCACGGTCTGTCCTTCAGCAGGCGGCGGTGCGCGCGCCGGGCCCGGCGGGCCAGCGTCTCGGCGTCGGCGTTGACCAGCTCACCGCGCTCGACGACCGGGCGGCCGCCGACCAGGGCCAGCTCGACCGGGGCCGGCGGCCCGAACACCAGCGCCGCGAGCTTGTCGTCGATGCCATCGTGGCCCAGCCCGTCGAGGCGCCACAGCACCAGGTCGCCGAGTTTGCCCACCTCGAGCGACCCGAGGTCGTCGGCCCGGCCCAGGCAGCGCGCCCCGCCGATCGTGCCGAGCCGCAACGCCTCACGGGCGGTGAGCGCCGCCGGCCCGCCCCGGGTGCGCGCCGTGTAGAGCGCCTGACGCAGCTCGGCACCCAGGTGCGAGACCTCCTGCGAGGCGGCGCCGTCCACCCCGAGCCCGACCGGTGCCGCGTGGTCGAGCAGCTCGCGCACCCGGGCCGCGCCGGCGCCGAGCCGGGCGTTGGAGCTGGGGCAGTGCGCCACGCCGGTGCCGGTCGAGCCGAGTTTGGCGATCGCCGAATCGTCCAGGTGCACGCCGTGCGCCAGCCACACATCCTCGCCGAGCCAGCCGAGGCGTTCCGCGTACTCCACCGGGGTGCAGCCGAACCGCTCCCGGCAGAAATCCTCCTCGTCGTCGGTCTCGGCGAGGTGGGTGTGCAGGCGCACGCCCTTGCGCCGGGCGAGCACGGCGGCCTCGCTCATCAGTTTCGAGGTGACCGAGAACGGCGAGCAGGGCGCGACCGCGATCTGCAGCATCGCCTCCGGCGCCGGGTCGTGCCACCGATCGATCGCCGCCTCGGTCGCGGCGAGCGCCTCGTCGGTCTCCTCGACCACGTTGTCCGGCGGCAGGCCGCCGTCCTTGCGGCTGAGGTCCATCGAGCCGCGGGTCGGGTGGAACCGCAGGCCGATCTGCCGGGCCGCCTCGATCTCCGCCTCGAGCACGTCGCCGCCGTCGCGCGGGAAGACGTAGTGGTGGTCCATGCTCGTCGTACACCCGGACAGTGCCAACCAGCCGAGCCCCGCACCGGCCGCCGCACCGACGATCTCGGCGTCCAGCCGACCCCAGATCGGGTAGAGCGCCCTCAGCCAGCCGAACAGCGTCTCGTCCAACGCAAGCCCGCGGGTAGCCCACTGGTAGAGATGGTGGTGCGTGTTGATCAGGCCCGGGGTGACCAGGCAGCCGGTGCCGTCGACCCGGCGCAGCGACCCGGGGAACCGGCCGGCGTGGCCCGGCCCGACCGCCACAATCCGGCCGTTGTCACCCACCACCACGTGACCGTCGCCGTAATACGTGTCGGTCGCGTCGACCGTGGCGACCGCGACGTTCTCGATCAGGATCACAGGTACCACTCGGTGAGCGCCGGCGGCACGTCGTCGCGGGTCACGGTGCCTTCGATCAATCCGTACGGCCGGTCGCCGGCGATGAAGACCTCGTTGTCGTTGGCGAGGCCGAACGGCGCCAGGTCGACCAGGTAGTGGTGTCTGTTGGGCAGGGCGAGCCGGATCTCGGCGATCTCCGGCCGGCTCTCCAGCACCTGCGCGCCCATCGCGTACAGGGTCTGCTGCAGCGATGAGCTGTAGGTGTCGACGAAAGCCTTGGTCAGCGCCGCAACCGCATCGGCGAACGACTTGGCCCAGTCGGTGCCGCCGCCCAGGTGCCGCCACCGGGCGTCGACCGCGGTGGCCAGGATCCGGTCGCTGGTCTCGGGCAACGTCGTGAACCGGTCACGGGGGAAGCCACGGAATTCCGAGGCGGTGGAATTCAACAAGACCAGGCCGGCGAGGCCGGAGACGACCTGCTCCTCCTCCGCGGTGACGGTGACCGCAGCCGTACGCGTGTAGTCGCCCTTGCGCTGGAAGGAGTGCGGCCCGAGCCGCTCCCAGCCGAACGACTCGATGCTGACCCGCGCCGCGCGCACCTGGGCCTGCGTTTCCACGAAGTGCCGGCCCAGCAGCAGCGCGAACTCCTCCGGCTCGCCGACACCGTGCTCCTTGGCGAACGCGTACACCGTGTTCTTCATCGTGTCGGTCGGCAGCACGCCGGCGTTGTCGCCGGTCAGGTGGGTCGCCGCGAGGTCGCCGGAGAGCGCCACGCTGACGCTGAAGTCGATCAGCCGGTGCGTGTCGCCGTCGCGCGACACCCGCACCAGCCGCGTCTCCGCCTTGCCGTAACGGTTCGGTCCGAGCACGATTGCCACGCGTCAACTCCCTCGATATGTGGTGTAGCCGTACCGGCTCAGCAGCAGCGGCACGTGATAGTGCCGTTCCGGATCGCGGACGTGGAAGGAGACCGTGATCTCCGGGAAGAAGCTCTCGTCGCCCAGATAGGGCTCCACGTAGAAGAACAGGCGGTAGCCGCCGGCCTGCCACTCGTGCACCGGCACTCGGAAGCGCAGCCGGCCGTCGGCGTCGGTCCGCCCCTCGTCGATCATGCGCCAGCCCTCGGAGTCGCGCCGATCGAGCCGCACGTAGACGCCGCGGCCCGGGTCGCCGGTGACCGTGTCGAGGATGTGCGTGGAGATCCGGGCGTGGAACTCGGGCTCGGTGCCGTCAGCCGAGGGCATCGAGCACCCGCTCCAGCCGGAGCAACGCGATCTGGCGCAGCTCGGCAGCGACGATCGGCCGCTCGGCCGCCTCGTCGTTGGTCAACCGCTCCCGGGCGGCGGCCAGGATCTCGGCCCGGGTGCGCCCGCTCGCGAAGATCAGGAAGACGTGCCCGAACCGCTCCTCGTAGGCCCGGTTGGCCTCGCTCAATGCGGTCTCGGTGGCGGCGTCGGTGTCCTGCGCCGCGGTCGACTGCTCACGGCGCGACCAGGCCGCCTCGGCGGAGTCGCCGGTGGCACGCTCGCCGATCCGCGGGTGCGCGGACAGGCCGGCCAGAACCTCGTCCCAGCTCAGGGCACGGGCCGCGGCGTCGGCTGCCGCGAGGATCTCGGACCGGTCCCGGTACGGCCGTTTCGCCGCGATCTCGGCACCCCAGGCGGGTGCCGCGCAGCAGGCGAGGAGAGAGTCCTCCAGCCGTGCGGCGGGCAGCGAGTTGAATTCCTCCACCGCATCCATCCGGCATCCCCTCCTGTGTCGATCAGTCAAGCAGGCCGCGTCGCGCCCGTGCAGTCCTTTGCCCGGGAATTAACACACCGCATACGTACGCGTGTGTTTCCGGCCAACTTCGACCCTGCCACGGGGGTCCGACAGTTTTCCGGCCCCAGGTCGCGCCGGGACTTGTGTCGTACCCGTGGGCGAGGATGGTCGGGTGCTGATCGCCGACGACGCCCTGCCCGACCTTCCGATCCGCGCCGTGCTGCCGCAGATCCGGGCCGCGCTGGCCGGTGCGGGCGCCGCGGTGCTGGTCGCACCGCCCGGCACCGGCAAGACGACGCTCGTCCCGCTCGCCCTGGCCGG
>DASWMR010000210.1:0-9604 GCA_036399635.1 Actinoplanes sp.
GTTTGTAAAGACAGTTCCGCTGCCTTTGTGCAGACCACCGGGAAAGTGCCGACGTCCAATCGACATCAGGGGAGGTTTAGGGATGTTCGTCGATGGGGTACCACGAGCGCCGCCTTCCCCACCAACCGAACGAGGAGCCACACATGTCCATCCAGGGCCTGTTCTACATCATCGCGGTCATCCTGTTGGTCCTCGCGGCGCTGCCGTTCCCCACCCGCGGCTTCAGCCTCGCGCTGCTCGCGGCGGCCTTCGCCCTGCTGGCCTACTCGTGGGACACCGTCACCGGCTGATCCGGCGGTAGACGACTGCCTGCCAAGGGCCGAGCGTGAGATCGACGGGCGCCGTCGCGAGGTTGGTCAGCAGCAGTTCAGCGGCCGACCACGCGGCGGCGTCGTCGATCTCGGCCCGCACCTCGTCGCCGGAGAAGTTGCCGAGCACCAGCAGCTCGGTGCCGCCGAGCCGGCGGGTGAAGGCGTACACCCGCTCGTCGGTCGGCAACAGCATGGTGAAATGGCCGTCGATGACTGTGGGCTCGGTGTGCCGCAGCTCGATCAGCCGGCGGTAGTAGTGGTAGACGGAGTCCGGGTCGTCGCGCTGCGCGGCGGCGTTGATCTCCAGGTAGTTCGGGTTGACCGGCAGCCACGGGGTGCCGGTGCTGAAGCCGGCGTTCGGCGAGGAGTCCCACTGCACGGGGGTACGCGCGTTGTCCCGCCCCCGGGCACGCAGCACGGTCAGCACGTCCTCGGGCGACCGGCCCTCCTTCTCGACCGCCTGGGCGTACTGCCCGAGCGCTTCGATGTCGCGGTAGTCGGCGATCGTGGCGAACGGATAGTTCGTCATCCCGAGTTCCTCGCCCTGATAGACGTACGGCGTGCCGCGGTGCAGGTGAAGCACGGTGCCGAGCATCTTGGCCGAGGCCGCCCGGTGCTCCGGGCTGTCGTCGCCGTAGCGGGAAACCGCCCGCGGCTGGTCGTGGTTGTTCCAGTAGAGGCTGTTCCACCCGAGGTCGGCCAGGCCGGCCTGCCAGCGCCCGAAGATGGCCTTGAGGTTGGTCAGCCGCAGCGGCTCGAGCAGCCACGGGTCGGCGCCCCGATCGGCCCACACGTGGTCGAACTGGAAGACCATGTCGACCTCGCCACGGCGCGGGTCGGTGAACAGGATGGCTTCGTCGACCGTCACCCCGGGCATTTCGCCCACGGTCAGCAGCTCCTCCCGATCGGCGAAGACCTGCTCGTGCATTTCCCGCAAGAACTCGTGAATCCGCGGACCGTTGATGTACCCGGCGGACCCGTCAGCGTAGGCGGAGCCGGCCGTGAGCCGCCCGTCCGGCAGGCTGGTGTCCTTCGAGATCATGTTGATCACGTCCATCCGGAAGCCGTCCACCCCCCGGTCCAGCCACCAGCGCATCATCTCGTAGACCGCGGCACGCACCGCCGGGTTCTCCCAGTTGAGGTCGGGCTGCTTGCGGGAGAACAGGTGCAGGTAGTACTCGCCGGACTTCTCGTCGTACTCCCATGCCGGTCCGCCGAACGCGGAGCCCCAGTTGGTCGGTTCGGCGCCGGGCGTCCCCGGCGCCATGCCCGGCCGGGCCGGCCGCCACCAGTACCAGTCGCGTTTCGGACTGTCCACCGACGAGCGACTCTCCAGGAACCACTCGTGCTCGTCCGAGCTGTGGTTCACGACCAAGTCCATAATGAGTTTCATGCCGCGGTCGTGGACGCCGCGGAGCAGCTCATCGAAGGTCGCCAGGTCTCCGAAGACCGGCTCGATGTCCTGGTAGTCGCTGATGTCGTAGCCGTTGTCGTCCTGCGGGGAGGGGTAGACCGGCGAGAGCCAGAGCACGTCCACACCGAGGCCGGCGAGATGGTCCAGGTGGTCGATCACGCCCCGCAGATCGCCCATCCCGTCGCCGTCCGCGTCCGCGAAGCTGCGGGGGTAGATCTGGTAAACGACAGCGCTTTTCCACCAGAGGTCGGTCATATGTCTTCTCTAACACGAGAACACCGGCCCAAACGCGAAGGCATACTATCCACGTGGTTACCACCGAAACGCGGTATTTGTCATGAAGGTTGCTCTGCTGGGGCCGATCGCCTGGCGCACGCCACCGCTGCACTACGGGCCGTGGGAGCTGATCACCAGCCTGATCGCCGAGGGCATGGTCGCCCGGGGCGTGGACGTCACCCTCTTCGCCACCCTCGACTCGGTCACCAAGGCGGCGCTCGACGGCGTTCTGCCCAGCGGGTACGAGGAGAACGACGAGGTCGACGGCCGGGTGTGGGAGGCGCTGCACGTCAGCCACGCGCTGTCCCGCTCGGGCGAGTTCGACCTGGTGCACAACCACCTCGACTGGCTGCCGCTGGCCTTCTCCCGGTTCTGCGCGGCACCGCTGCTGACCACCGTGCACGGGTTCTCCGGGCCGCGCATCCAGCCGGCGTACCGGCGGTCGTCGTCGCACTTCGTCTCGATCTCGGACAGCGACCGCTCGCCGGACCTGGAGTACCTCGCCACCGTGCACCACGGCATCGACCTGGCCGGGCTGCCGGTGTCTCCGGACGGCGGCGACGACCTGATCGCGTTCGGGCGGATCCACCCGGACAAGGGCACCGACCTGGCGATCGAGATCGCGCGGCGGGCCGGGCGCCGGCTCGTACTGTGCGGGATCGTGCAGGACCGGGCGTACTTCGAGGAGCTGATCGAGCCCCGGATCGACGGCGACCGGGTGGTCTACCGCGGCTCGGTGGGCCCGGACGAGCGCGGGACCGTGCTCGGTTCGGCCGCCGCCCTATTGCACCCGATCCGGTTCGCCGAGCCGTTCGGGCTGTCCGTGGTGGAGTCGATGGCCTGCGGGACGCCCGTCATCGCGTACCGGAAGGGCTCCATGCCGGAAGTGGTCGATGAGGGAGTGACCGGACGGCTGGTTTCGAACACCGACGAAGCGGTCGCCGCGGTGGCCGGTATCGCCGGAATCGACCGGGTCGGCTGCGCGGCGCGGGCCCGGGAACGCTTCTCGGCGGATCGGATGGTCGACGACTACCTGAAGATTTATCGGAAAATCGTCTGCTGAAAACATGTTTCTTGTTAACGTCGCGATGTGAATTGCTCGTTAAACGGGGCCTTTTCCCGGGACGTCGCAATCGCATTTCCGCGCGGTTAGCTGGACCGTCCCCGCGCGTTGAAGTCGTGCTGCGGGGAGGCAGCCGCGGAGCGAGAAAGGGCCCGTCATGCCCGCCACATACGGTTTTCTGAGCACTTACCCACCGACCCAATGCGGTTTGGCGACGTTCAATGCGGCACTCGCGACCCACTTGAATACCGCTGGCGGTTGCGGCGTCGTCCGGCTGCTCGCGAGCGACAGCGTCAGCGGCGGCATCGACCTGCACCGGAACGCGCCTCGGGTGGTGCACACCTGGCACACCGACAGCGCCGGCGGCTGGCCGGCCGCCGCCGCGGCCCTGAACCGGTACGACGTGGCGGTCATCCAGCACGAGTACGGCATCTACCCGGGCGACGCCGGCGGCGAGGTGCTGCCGGTGCTGCAGACCCTGCAGGTTCCATCGGTGGTCGTGCTGCACACCGTGCTCAGCTCGCCGGACCCGCTCCAGCGCAAGGTGCTCGAGCGGATCGCCGCGCTGGCCGACGCCATCGTCACCATGACCGACACGGCCCGCCAGCGACTGCTCAACGGGTACGCGGTGGACCCCCGCAAGATCGCGGTGATCCCGCACGGCGTCGGCAGCCACGCGAACTCCCCGCGCGAGGACCACGACCGGCCGCAGCTGCTGACCTGGGGCCTGCTCGGGCCGGGCAAGGGCATCGAATGGGCGCTGCGCGCGCTCGCCCTGCTCCGCGATCTCGAGCCGACTCCGCTCTACACGGTCGCCGGGCGTACCCATCCCAAGGTCCTCGAACAGCTCGGTGACACCTACCGCGGCTCGCTGCGGGAGCTGGCCGACTCGCTTGGCGTCAGCGACGCGGTGCACTGGGCGGACCGTTACTTCGACGAGGCCGAACTGTCCCGGCTGATCCGCTCAGCGGACGTGGTCGTGCTCCCCTACGACTCCACCGAGCAGGTCACCTCGGGCGTGCTGATCGAGGCGGTCGGCGCGAACGTGCCGGTGGTGGCGACCGAGTTCCCGCACGCCGTGGAACTGCTCGCCGACGGGCCGGGGCTGCTCGTGCCGCACCAGGACCCGGAGGCGATGGCCTCGGCGATCCGGCACCTGCTCGCCGAGCCCGGCCTGCCCGGCCGGCTGACCGGCCTGGCCGGCGGGCCGACCCTGCGCTGGCCCGCGGTCGCGGCCCGCTACCAGGCACTGGCCGGGCGGCTGCTGGCTGCCCGGACTCCGGTCGCGGCGCCGGTCGCGGCAGCGGTCTCGTCGGTCTCGGCATGAGCGTCGGACTGCGGCTGGTGCCGCCGCCGATCCAGCTCACCGACGCCCCGCCGCCCGACTGGAGCCACGTCGCCCGGCTCTCCGACGACACCGGCCTGCAAGAGCACGCGCGCAACGCGATCGTGCGGCGCGAGCACGGCTACTGCGTCGACGACGTGTCCCGCGGGCTGCTGGTAGCCAGCCGGGAGGCCCGCCCGACCCAGCAGGTGGTCGCCCTGGCCGAGCGCTATCTGGCGTTCCTCACCCACGCCCAGGGGGCGGACGGCGGCTTCCACAACCGGCTGTCGTACGACCGGCGCTGGCTGGACGAGCCGTCGACCGGCGACTGGTGGGGCCGGGCGCTGTGGGGCCTGGGTACCGCGGCCGGCCGCTCGACGGTGCCGTGGATCCGCCGCGAGGCACTCGCCACGTTCCGGCTCAGCGTCCGCCGGCGGTCGTCGTGGCCGCGCGCGATGGCATTCGCCGGGCTCGGCGCCGCCGAGGTGCTGCGCGCCGACCCGCGCGACACCGACGCCGCGGAGCTGCTCGCCGACGCCGCCACGGTGATCGGCCTGCCCGCCACCGACCCGGGGTGGAATTGGCCGGAACCCGAGCTGACCTACTCCAACCCGGCCCTGGCCGAGGTGCTGATCTCGGCCGGTGACCTGCTCGGCGACGAAACCATGCTGCGCGGCGGGCTCCGCATGCTCGGCTGGCTGTGCCGCGAGCAGGAACACGACGGGCACCTGTCCACGGTCCCGGTCGGCGGGTGGCGGCCGGGGGTGGAGAAGCACCGCTTCGACCAGCAGCCGATCGAGGCGGCCGCCTCGGCCGATGCCTGCGCCACCGCGGCCGCGGTCACCGGCGACGACCGCTGGGACGTCGAACTCTTCCGGGCGATCGCGTGGTTCCTCGGGAACAACGACGGCCAGACCGTCATGTACGACCCCCTAACCGGTGGATGTTATGACGGTTTGACCGGCGAAGGTCCTAATCTGAACCAAGGAGCCGAATCCACCCTCGCGCTGGTCTCGACGTTGCAGCATGCCCGCGCGTTGGGGACCCGGAGTGCGACCCGACCGTCAGGCGGCCTAGCGTGACCGCAGTCATGAACTCACAAAACCTGATCACCCGCCACGACATCATCATGGAGCCGGACGACCGGCGCGTGGTGATCAAGTTGTTCGTGCCCGGTGAAGACGCCCAGGTCGTGCAGAACCGCGCCTCCGGTCTGATCGAACGGATCCTGCGGCTCGACGACGCCGAAACCGCCCGCCTGCTCGACGACGTGCTCACCCGCTTCGCCGGCCGGCACCACGACCTGCCCGGCGTCTTCCAGCACAACTACGAGCTGGTGCAGCACCGGGTGCCGGCCGAGGTCGACCTGTCGCCGACCGCGCGCACGCTGATCGGGGCGTACTTCAGTCACGAGTTCGCGGTCGAGGCGGCCGCGCTCTGCAACCCGTCGATGGTCCCGCACCCCGACCAGGGCGGCCTGGAAGAGGGCGAGCTGCGCGCCGCGATCAGCCTGCGGCAGATCGGCGAGGGGCACATCTCATCGATCGGGTTCTGCTCGGCGGTGGTCGGCCCGGGCGAGAAGATCCGGCTGGAGGACCGTGACGGACCCCTGGCGATCGGCCAACGGGTCGGCGCCCAGCACTGGCGCAACCAGCTCTCCGCGGCGCTGATCGACGAGGGAATCGACAACGAGGCCTCGGCGTACCTGGTTTCGGCGCTGCCCGAGCGCTACACCGACGACGAGTTCGAGGACGTCATCGGGCACGTGCCGGCCGAACTGCTGACCCGCTCGACCACCCAGGAGACGCTCGACCGCATCCGGCACATCGTGGCCGGCGACTACGCGGTGAACTTCCCCTGCGCGATCCCGCTACATCAGCGGGTGCTCTGGCCGGCGACACCCGCCGAAAGCAACGGCATGGAGGACGCCCGCTTTGTACGGGTGCTCGACCCCGACGGCCGGCACGTCTACCAGGCCACCTACACCGCCTACGACGGAAAGCACATCTCCGGTCGGGTCATCTTCACCCGCGACATGCGGCACTTCGAGGTGACCGCGTTGCACGGGCCGGCCGCGCAGAACAAGGGCATGGCGCTGTTCCCCCGCTACATCGGCGGTCGCAAGCTGGCACTGTGCCGCTCCGACGGCGAGACCCTCGGCCTGGCCATTCGCGACGACCAGCACCGCTGGCAGCAGGCCGAGCCGCTGCTGACCCCGAACCGCGGCTGGGACCTCATCCAGGTCGGCAACTGCGGCTCGCCGCTGGAGACCGAGGCCGGCTGGCTGGTGCTCACCCACGGCGTCGGCCCGATGCGGCGCTACGCGATCGGCGCCATGCTGCTCGACCTGGAGAACCCCAGGCGGGTGATCGCCGACCTGCCGGACGGCCTGCTAGACCCGGATGGCATCGAGCGCGAGGGGTACGTGCCGAACGTCGTCTATTCCTGCGGCGGGCTCATCCACAAGGACCGGTTCTGGCTGCCGTACGGGGCGAGCGACGTGCGGGTCGGCTTCGCCAGCCTGCCGCTGGACGAACTGCTCGGCCGGATGGTGCCGACCGGCCAGTAGGCCCCCGTCACTCAGTAGGCCCCGTCAGCGGGCGTCGTGCACCACCAGGGCGATCTGCACCCGGTTGGTCAGCGCGAGCTTGGTGAAGATCCGGGAGATGTACGCCTTCACGGTCGCCGTACTCATCAACAGGGCCGCACCGATCTCGGAATTGGTGTGGCCCTCAGCGACCAGCCCGGCGACGTCGCGCTCGCCCGGGCTGAGCCGGCCAAGCGCGGCCCGGGCCCGGTCGCGCCGCGGATCCACGTCGTGCTCCGCCACGAAGCCGATCATCTTGCGCAGCACCTCGGGCGACACCATCGGCTCGCCGGCCGCGACCCGGCAGATCGCCCGGGCGATCTCGGCCGGCGGCGTGTGCTTGAGCAGGAAGCCGGACGCGCCGGCGCGCAGCGCCCGAAGCACGTGGTCGTCGGTGTCGAAGGTGGTCAGCACGATCACCTCGGGCGGGTCGCGCCGCACCCGCAGCGCCGCGGTGGCGGTCAGCCCGTCGATCCCGGGCATCCGGATGTCCATCAGCACCACGTCCGGCCGGTGCCGGCTGACCGCGGCGGCCACCTCGCTGCCGTCGGTGGCCGCGCCGACCACCTCGAGCTCGTCGAACGCCTCCAGCATCAGCACCAGCCCGGAGCGGACCAGCGCGTCGTCGTCGACCAGCAGCACCCGGACCGGGCCCTCCCTGGTCACGCCGGTCACGCCCGCCACGGCAGCCACGCCCGCAACCGGAACTCGCCAGCCGGTGTCGGCCCGTGCTCCAGCCGCCCGCCGGCCATCCGGACCCGCTCGTGCAGCCCGGCCAGCCCGGCACCGGAGCCCGGGATCGATCCGCCCGGGGCCAGCCCGTTCCCCACCTCCACGGTGAGCCCGCGGTCGGCACCGCCGCTGATCGTTACCCGCACCGGAGCACCGGGCGCGTGCTTGCGCGCGTTGGTCAGGGCTTCCTGCACGATCCGGTAGGCGTGCCGGCCGACCTGCTCCGGCGCCCCGTCGCCGCCGGCCACCGACAGGCCGACCTCGGCACCCGCCGCACGGGACTCATCGACCAGAGCGGGCACGTCACCCAGCGTCGGCTGCGGCCGGTCCGCGGCGCCGTCCGGCCCCGGTGCCCGCAGCATGCCGATCACCTCGCGCAGATCCTCCAGCGCGTCGTGCGCGCACTCCCGGATCACCGCGGCCGCCTCCCGCTCGGCCGGCCGGGCGTCCCGCCGCACTTCGAGGGCGCCCGCGTGCACCGCCACCAGCGAGATCCGGTGAGCGAGCACGTCGTGCATCTCGCGGGCGATCCGCTCCCGCTCGGCCGACCGGGCCTGCTCGACCCGCAGCCGCTGGCCGTCCTCGGCCTGCCGGGCCCGCTCGGCCCAGGACTCGACCAGGTGCCGCTGTGCGCGGATCACCAGGGCCACCGCGACCACGCTCACGTCCAGCAGCGCCAGGAACACCACGACCGAGCGGTACTCCCGGGTGAGGCCCATCGCCACCCCGTAGATGACCGCGATCGCTGCCACGTGCACGGCGGCGAAGGTCACCGCGAACCTGGCCGGGCGGCGCAGGCCCACCGCGAACAGGGCGAACGGGAAGGCGCCCATCGGCATCGCCAGCAGCATGCCGGCCGGGAGCAGCACCAGCGCGAGGGCGACCGGGCGGGTGCGCCGGAAGAGCACCAGCCCGAGCACAGCCAGGGCGGCGGCAACCGCCTCGACGGCGACCGGCGCGCCATCGCCCTCGGAGACCGACTCGTGCAGGAAGACCAGCCCGAGCGCCACCGCACCGGCCGGCAGGGACACCACCAGCAGCCAGGACTTAGCCGATCGCTGTCGCAGCACGTCCTCGACGCTACCGGCGGGCGGCCGCGGCGGGCAGTCGACTTTGGTCTACCGGATCTCGCCCCGAGTCGCTAGTGGGCCGCACCGCACCGGCGAAGACTGGGGCCGTGCTGACTCCCACGACTGTCGTCCCCACTCCCTGGTGGGCCCGGTCACTGGTCTGGCTCGGCGTGCCGGTGGCCGGCGCCGCGCTCCTCTACGCCGCGGTCCGCCTGCTGCTCTGGCTGCCGGTGCCGGTGTTCGGCTTTCTCCGGCACCTGCCGGAGCGGCCCGCGACGATCGGCTCGCTCGTGCTGGGTGCGGTACTCGGGCTGGTGCTCGCCGCGCAGGCCGACCAGGAATCGCTGACCGTCCGGCTCACCCCGGTCGAGGTGGTGCTGAGCCGGCCGGGGACGACCCGCACGGTGCAGCGCGGCGAGGTGGCGGTCGCCTTCCGCGACGGCGACCGGCTCGTGCTGCTCGGGCGCACCGGGCGCGAGCTCGCCCGCGAGCCGTCCCATCTGAGCCCGGCCCGGCTTCGCGCCGCCTTCGCCGCGCACGGGATCGCCTGGGCCGAGCAGGACCCCTATCTGGCCGCCTACCACCGCTGGGTGCCCGGCCTCCCCGACCTGCCGGCCGCCGCCCACGCGGTGTTCGCGGCCCGGCAGACGGCCCTGGAGACCGGCGACGAGGCCGACCAGCGCGAGCTGCGCGAGGAGCTCGGTCGGCTGGGCTTCGCGGTGCGCGACGAACGCAAGAAGCAGCACTGGAGGCGGGTGGACGGCTGATCAGACCGGCGGTACTGATCAGAAGGGCGGTGCTGATCAGACGACGGTGCCGGTGACCAC
>DASWMR010000211.1:0-9529 GCA_036399635.1 Actinoplanes sp.
AGCGCGAGCACCAGAGTGCTGACGAACAACCAGCCGGCCATCAGAACTTCTCCGGGAACAGCAGGGCCGCCACCAACAAGACAGCCAGCAGGACGGCCGCGATCAGGCCGACGACGTTGACGGCGCTCACCAGCGTTCGACCGCCCGAACCAGCACAGTCAACGCTGCGAACAGCGCCACCGTGAGCACGACGAACAACAGATCAGCCACGAGATCGCTCCTTGACGAGGGTCGGTTCAGGTCCTTCGTCGGAAGCAAACCGCGCCCGCTGACCGGATGTCATCGCTGTTGACGCGATGGCTACGCCGGACCAGCGTTTATTGACGCTTTGTTAACCCGGCAACGGCCAGCTCAGTGGTGCTGGGCCAGCAGGGCGAACGCGAGCAGGCCGGTGGCGGTGAAGTCGATCGACGGTTCGTTGTTGGCCGAGATGCGCATGTCGTCGACGTAGTGGGCGTCGTCGCGGTCGAACCGCTCGAGCGAGCCGCCGGTGCACGAGCCGGTTGTCTGGTTCTCGAGCAGCTGGTGGACGCGGTCGGCAGAGTTCGGGCCGTTGATCACCGCCCCGGTCATCCGGAGCCCGTCGGCGGGACCCTTGGTCAGGGTGGCGATCTGGTCGTGCGGGCACCGCGGGTAGGTCGAGCCGACGCCCACCACCAGCGAGGTGCCCCAACCGTTGGCGCCGAGCACCACACCGCGTTGCGCGGTCGCGAACGCCGCGTACTGGTCGTCGTTGAACGTGTGTTCGTAGAGTTCGGCGGCGGCCACGTAGCCAAGCTGCCGGGCGGCGTAATCGGAGCCGCCATTGCCCGCGGCTGCACCCATCGGGTTGCCGGCAGCAATCCCGACACCGGCGTCCAACCGGCGGCGCAGGTCCAGCCGCAGGGCGGCCGGGTCGATCTGAGTGTCGTCGTCGATCTGAGCGTCGTCGGCCGGTACGGCGGCGAGCGATGAGGCGAGTTCGGCGTCGGCGAGCGTGCTGAGGTCGTACACGCTCAGCCCGGTCTCACCGCCCTTGTCCGCGTTGATCTTCGCCCACCGGGCCGCCTGCCGCAGCCACTCCGAGGCCCGCGGATCCTGCAGCAGCCGGCCCGCCCGAGCTAGCTCGGTGGCGCCGAGGGCCAGGTCATCGGTCCAGGTGCTCTCCGGGTAGAAGGTGCGTGGTTCGGCGGTGACCAGTTCGCCGACGTCGTCGATCCGCGCCTGGTCGAAGATCTGCGCCGCGGCAGCCAGGTGCGCCCGGGCCCGGTTCGGGTCGCCCGCCGCCTCGACCTGGGCGGCGAGCGCGAACGCGGCTGCGACCCGGCCGGCGAGGTTGGGGCTCAGCGGCTCGCCGGGGGCCGCGGCGCGGAAGACCGGCCGGTACCGCTGGTAGTACTGCTTGTCGCCGGCCGAGACCTGGAGAAGGTCGTCGGCCTCGGGTAGCCGCCAGGTGTCGTGGTCGCCGAGGAAGCTCTGGTCGGCTGAGCGTAGACCGCTGCCGATGCCGACCTGGGTGTAAAGCGTTTCGCTGTCGGCGTCCCACATTTTGTCGAGCCAGTCGAGGCCGTGGCGGGTCTCCGCGGGGAGCCCGTCGACAACCATGCCGTCGCGCTGCGCGACCAGCAGGGCGATGAGCGCGTACGCCGTGGTGTGGGTGAACTTCAGGAAGTCCCCGGCGTCGTACCAGCCGCCCTCGACGTCGACCGTCGTGTCCGTCGCGGTGAGTGCGCCGGTCAGCCGGCCGTCGCTGTCGAAGCCGGGCCGCTGGTACACGGTCGCCGTGCGGTCGGCCAGGTGGGCGGGTTGCCGCCGCCACCCGTCGCTGACCTGGTCGGCGCCGTCGCGGTGGGCTTGGAAATACTGGACCGCGTCGCGGGCCAAGGGCCTGAAGAGGCGATCGGCGGCCTCGACGTGAAACGGCGGGGACTCGGCATCGGCGCGGCCCTCGACGCGCAGCCGGTAGGTGCCCGGCCGGGTCAGTGCGCTCAGATCGATCGGGCGCACGTCGCGGAAGCTGTCGTTCCATCGCCCACGGCTGGCGCCGATCACCGGTGCAAGGACCTTCCGGCCGCCCGCGTCGACGACCACCGCCCGGCTGCCTGCCGCGTCGCCCGGGGCCAGCAGAACGGCGATCTTCGACTCGTCGGGGGCGTAGCCGACCTGGTCGAGGCGGACGACCGCGTCGGACTGAGGCCTGCTCGTGCAGGACGCCGAGAGCAGCAGCACGCCGACCAGCGACGGTACGAGGACGCGGCGCACCCTGGTGATCACGGCATCGAAGTCTGCCGGGACCCGATCATGCGCCGACGGACCTGCTGTGCGGGGCTCGGCGCGGTCGGTCAGCGGGTGGGGACCGACGGCCAGCAGAGCCCTAGCTCGGCGACGCGAGCAACGCGTCCTCGATCGAGGTCAGCTGTTCCGATGTCAGAGCAGATGCCGCAACTCGGCGGCGACGCGTTGCGGGTCGGTCAAGTGCAAAAACGGCTCGTGCGGCATCGGGGACCGGCTCGATGGGCGGCCCGCCATGGCGGGCCGGTTGCTGCGGGTGGCCGGCCGGGCGAGCCAGCTTTCGTACGCGTTCAGCAGCACCGGATCGGTGCGGCGTTCCGCGTACGATCTGAAGATCTCCGGCACGTCGCGAAGGCCGGCCGTGACGACCAGGTCCTCGACGCGGCCGGCATCGGCAGGCGGCTCATCGATGGTGAACACGTGATGGGTGGCGTAGGCGTCGGCGAAGACATCGGCCAGCCGGACCGACGCGGCGTGCCCCACCAGGATGGGGGCCCGGCGCAGGCCCAGCCGGTCGACGAGCACCGCCAGGTCGCCCGCGATCCGCTCGAGGCGGTAGTCGTCGCGCAGCGGGCTCTGGCCGTGGCCGGGCAGATCGGGTGCGATCACCGTGCAGCTCGCCGTAGCGAGCTCGGCGGCAACCGGCCACCACATGGTGCGGTCGAACAGCAACCCGTGCAGCAGCAGGACGGGGCGACCGAACCCGCCCCACTGGTCGTACACGATCAGGCTGTTTGGGTTTGTGGTGATGCGGGTCGTGCGGCGCGGCGGTTGCAGGTGCATGCGGCATCGTCTTTCGGGCACGAAGGGACACGGACGTGCGCCGTTCGTGCCAGGAAGGCGGCACGGGCGCGGGTTGGAGCGGCCGGGAAGAGTCCGGCTGCTACACCCGCAGGACGCCCAGTACCCTCAGCACATCTGTGGGAGCGAGAAAAAGCCCCGGAGCTTCGGCCGGACGTGCTGCCGGCTCAACGGCGGACAGCTGCGTCGCGACGGTGCCGACGAGGGTGGCTGGCACGGCCGGGCGCAGGCGTTTACCAAGGGTGGGCGCCCAGTCGTTGCCGTGCTTGTGCTCATGTGAGTTCGGCTGAGGGACGGCGGCATCGCCGGTGACGGCCGTGGACCACGGGCCCGGCTCGTGGTGCATGCCATCGACCTCGTGGCGCAAGCCACCGACCTCGTGGTGCGGGCTGCCGGCGGAGACGAGCAGGCTGGCGCCGAGCTCGAGCAGCAGCATGACGATCGCAGCGAATCCCGCGACCCGGCGCTTGCGCACGGCGCGCAGGCCTCGCGGGTGGCCGGTCCGGGTCATCCGCCCAGCGTACGCGGTCAGTGTCCACCCGACGCGGCAAGACGGTCCCGGCGGGTGTGCGACAGGCCGATGTGGTGTTCGGCGCCGGGGTGGCTGTCCGGGTCGACGTGGACGGTGACGCCGGCCAGCCGGGGCACGCGATGGGTGAGCTGATGTTCGGCGTCAGCGGCGATCTCGTGCGCGGCGAGCAGGCTGAGCCGCGCGTCGACGACCAGGGCGGCCTCGGCGTGCAGGCGGTGGCCGATCCAGCGCAGGCGGAGCGCGGACACGTCGTGGACGCCGGGAATGGCCCGCAGGGTGTCCTCCGCCCGGTCGACCAGTTCCGGTTCGACCCGGTCCATGAGCCGGCGGTAGACCTCGCGGGCGGCGTCCTTGAGCACGACGGCGATGGCCACCGTGATGCCCAGGCCGACGACCGGGTCGGCCCAGGTCCAGCCGACCCAGGCACCGGCGGCGGCGAGCACGACGGCAAGGGAGGTGAACCCGTCGGTACGCGCGTGCAGGCCGTCGGCGACCAGGGCAGCCGAGCCGATCCGCCGGCCCACGGTGATGCGGTAGCGCGCCACGATCTCATTGCCGGTGAAGCCGACGACTCCGGCGGCCATCACCCACCGGAGATGGGTCATCTGCTGCGGGTTGACCAGCCGCTCAGCCGTGAACCAGGCGGCCGTGACCGAGGACGCGGCGATGACCATGACGATGACGATCCCGGCGAGGTCCTCGGCGCGCCCGAAACCGTACGTGTAGGCGCGGGTGGCCGCGCGGCGACCGAGGAGGAACGCGATACCCAGCGGCACGGCGGTCAACGCGTCGGCGACGTTGTGCAGGGTGTCGCCGAGCAACGCCACCGAGCCGGAGATCACCACGATCAGCGCCTGCAGGACGGCGGTCACGCCCAGCCCGACCAGCGAAATCCACAACGCGCGCATGCCGTCGCGGGAGGCCTCAAGCGCGGAGTCGACCTGGTCGGCGCTGTCATGTGAATGCGGCGTGATCAGGTGCCGCAGGCGGCGCCAGACACCATCGTGATCTCCGTGGTCGCCGTGTCCCTGGGGGGCGGCGTCGACATGGTCGATGTGGTGCTCGTGCTCGGACATCAGCGCCTCAATGTCGTTAGTGGTCGTCCACGTCCGGTCGCCATAATATGTGCTCATGTACGCACGCGACAACGTTGCAGATGCCAGTGACCTGCAGGAACAACCCGACGGCGACAGCGTGATCGAGGCAGCAGCGGTCGCCATGGGCATGCTGGCGGACGCGACCCGGCTGCGGCTGATGGTCGCATTGCTGAACGGAGAGCGGGACGTGACCGGCTTGACGGCGACGGTGCCAGCGGCCCGCCCGGCCGTCTCGCAGCATCTGGCGAAGCTGCGGCTCGCGGGCCTGGTCCGGGTACGCCGGGAGGGGCGCCGCGCCGTGTACACCCTCGCCGACGAACATGTCCGGCGGCTGGTGTCCGAGGCCCTGCATGCCGCCGAACACCGCATCACCGACCGCCCCAGCCACCACGAATGGAAGCCAGTGCACGGCGTACCGACACCCCGCTGACGCGCACCGCAGGAACGTTTCCCGCGGGAAGCGGTGCGGTCAGCTGCCGGTCAGGTCCGGGGAGCGGCCGCTACCGGTGTCGCGCCGCGCCAGCGTTGGCTGAGGCGGTAGGTGATGGCGCGGGCTCCGTACAGGATTCCGGTCGGGTGCAGGCCGGCGGGAGCGTTGCGGACCGGGTCGAAGGCGAGCGCGGCGTCCACCGGCGGCGGCAGCGCCCGGCCGAAGGACACCCGGCCGAACGACACTCCGCCGAACGACACCCCGCCGAACGACCGCGTTGCGCTGCTGCCGGCGTACAGAAGCAGGTGGGTGTTGCTTCGAGCGGCATCCGCGACGGCCGTGAGCGTACGGCCCAGCGGTGCTCCCCCCGGCTCCGGTCTGGCCCCTAGATAGACCTTCCGGCGATCGCCCGTCCGGTAAGCGGCGATGGATCCGTACCACGTGTCGAAGGTGCGGCGTGGCATCGGCAGATGCCGGCTGAGGCGGCCGTGGCCCGTCGTGGAGAGAAGGATGTCGGTGTCCCCGCCCTCGGCCGGGATCCGCAGGGCGAAGCCGAGAACATCCGGACGGCTACCTCGCGTACCCATCCCCTTCGACATCCGCACCGTCACCGGATATCGGCCCCGGTGGTCGGCCAACGCGAAGCCGATCGGCGGGTCGCCTCCCCAAATCTCCAGATCACCGGCGAACGACCGGCCCGCGGGGTGCAGCGACCGTCGCCGGCGCGAGCGGGCCAGGCGAACACCGAGTGCGATGGCCGTGCCGGCCACGAGCATCTGGACCTTCATCGGCTCGGTAGTTCCCCTTGCGAGCCGTCTTGAACACCTCAGTCGGCATCCCCTGGGCCCTGGTGGGTAACAGAGCTGAGTACCAACCCGACGACGGACGGAATCGGCCATGAGCAACAGCGGGAACGTGGACCCGGGCGAGGAAAAGGACGTCCGGCACGCGGGCAGCAGTACCGACCAGCACGTCTCGGGCAACGCGGAGACCGGCACCTTCACCACCGATCAGGCGCCCACCGCGGACACGCCCGCTCACGGAAGCAGTAACGCCGGCATCAACAAGGTCGGCGGTAACCGCGTCGAGGACATCGAGGAACCCGATACGTACGCGACCTGACGGTCGACATGGCGGGGACGTTCTCGGCGTCGCCGGCGGGAACCCGTTGACCTGACACCGCATATCCTTCCAGTGGGTGGGAATTCTCCCGGCATGACCACTCCCACGAAGCATCTCGCGCAGGACCGACCTGTCGCGGCGGAGTCCGGCGCACAGACTCTGCTGATACTCGGAGCCAGCGGAGATCTCACGGCCCGGCTCCTGCTCCCCGGCCTCGGCGGATTGCTGACCAACGGTGGAGCCGCCGGCCTCTCGCTGGTGGGGAGCGGTGCTCAGCAGTGCGACGACGAGGCCTGGCGTCGCAAAGTGACCGATTCATTCGCCACCGTCGGCGCCGACGGACCGCAGGCCTTGCAGGTGGCGCGGGCTGCGCGCTACCTGCAAGCCGATGTGACCCAGGAAGAGGATCTTCGCCGGCTGCTGAGCTCCTGTCCCGGCCGGGTGACTATCTACTTCGCCTTGCCGCCCACGATCACCGTCCAGGCTTGTACGGTGCTGGCGCAAATCGGCGTGCCTGCCGACACCCGTCTGGTGTTGGAAAAACCGTTCGGTACGGATGCCGCCAGCGCGCGGGAACTCAACGAGGTGCTGACCCGGCTGGTGCCGGAGGACCACATCCACCGGGTCGACCACTTCCTCGGTATGTCGACGGTCCTCAACATCGTCGGCCTACGGTCCGCCAACCGGATCTTCGAACCGCTGCTGAACGCGACGCACGTCGCCGCGGTGGACATCGTGTTCGATGAAAGCCTCGCGCTGGAGGGCCGGGCGGGCTACTACGACCGGGCCGGCGCGCTCACCGACATGATCCAAAGTCATCTGCTGCAGGTCCTTGCGCTGCTCACCATGGACGCCCCACCGAGCATGGGCGCTCTGGAGTTCCGCGACCGCAAAGCGCAGGCGCTGCGGGCCACCCGGCTGTGGAGCGACGACCCGGCGACGACCGGCCTACGGGCCCGATACGCGGCCGGCATGATCGGCGACCGCGCGGTGCCCGCGTATGCCCAGGAGAAGGGCGTCGACCCGGCCCGCCGGACGGAAACGCTGGCCGAAGTGATCTTGGCGGTGGACAACTGGCGATGGGCGGGAGTGCCGTTCCGCCTCCGGTCCGGAAAGGCGCTCGGCGTGCCACGGCAGGAGGCCGTGGTCACGTTCCGCCAGCCACCGCGGGTGCCGGACGGACTGACCGGTCACGACCGGGCGAACCGACTCCGGATCGGCTTCGGTCCCGACCGGCTGGCACTCGACCTGAACATCAACGGCCCGGACGATCCGTTCGTCCTGGACCCGGTGACCCTGGAGGCAAGCTTCGGCCAGGGCATGCTCCCCCCGTACGGCGAGGTGCTGCGCGCCGCACTCGAGGGCGACGCCACCTTGTCCGTTCGCGGCGACACAGCCGAACAATGCTGGCGGATCGTGGAGCCGCTGCTGACCGCATGGCGGGCCGGCGCCGCGCCGTTGTGGGAATATCCCGCGGGTAGCAGCGGTCCAAGCGAATCGCTGCTGGGCTGAGCCGCTAGACAAGTGGATGGGCCGGCAGACAAGTGGATGGGCCGGGTCGACAGGCCCCGGCCTGGCCGGGTCCTACGGAGGCCCGTCGCCGTCGAACCCACCGGCATAACGCTGTGGGCTCTCCGATTCCCCGTCGTCCTTGGCGTCCGCCACGAACTGCTGGTGCTCGTCGGCGAAGTCGCCGGTGTCGTCATCAGGATCGCCGAGCGGTTCGAGCCCCGAGCCGGCCGCGGGTGTTTCGTGCTCCGTGGTCTCCATGGTGCACGTACTTCCCGTGACCGGCACTGCCAAACGGAGGCGTCAGTTCGGCCTCATGCTGCCGACGAGCCAACCGTGTCCACGGCGTCGGTGAAACCGGTACTCCTGGGGTTGACGCTCCGGGAATATGTGCCAGGTCGGTGGGCATGCTCGTGGCATGACGAGTCCGGTGAACCGTCCCGCACAGTCGCCTGGTGGACGCGGCCCGCTGGAGAGCGCCATCATTGCCTTGGCGGGCACCCCGCAGCACTCCGCCGGCTTGGACCAGCGGTACCGCACGATCGTCAAGCTCGCCGTCGAGCGCGTGGCCGCCGCGAGATATGCGTCAGTGACCGCACTGCGTGACCGCGCCTACGTCACCGTGGCGGTGAATGACGACCTGATCAGGTCGGTCGAGGAGGCCCAGCACGCCGACAACGCCGGCCCCTGCCTCGACGCTCTCGCCGCGAGCGCCCCGGTCGGCGTGACGGATATCGACAAGACCGTGCAGTGGCCCGGGTTCCAGGAGGCAGCGCCGCGGATGGGTCTGCACGCGTCGGTCTCCGTGCCGCTGTTCGCCGGTCCGGGCGAGGCCGTGGCCACGCTGAACATCTACAGCCACGACCGCGCCGCGATGGCACCGTTGATCTTCGCGATCTGTTCGGTGCACCAGCGCCCGAGCCGCGAGGCCGACGAGGAAAGTGCCCTGCTGGCGTTGGACGCAGGTGGTCGGGAACTCGTGACCGGCTATGCCGAGGCCCGGAACATCCGCGCCGCGATCCAACTTGCCATCGAGCTCATCAAGCGCGACAACCGCTGCGGCGCTGACGACGCGTATCTCAGCCTCTGCATCAAGGCCGCCGAAGCCGGCACCGACCTGGGTGAAGCCGCGGCAGCGGTGATCAGCGGACGGTGAACTCCGCTGGCCGCATCCTGAACGACCGGATGCGGAGCTCCACTCCGCCCCGAGAAAATCTATGTCTGAGTTACTAGACATCCTCGCCGCCGCCGGTTAATGTTCTTCTGGTCGAACACGAAGAAACAAAGACGCAGACGAGACCGCCCCGCTGAGGCGAGGGAGCCGGACCGACAACGACCCGAGCTCAGGTACAAGGCACGAGGAAGAAGTACGGAAACACCCCGGGGTTCCCGGGCGCATGAGGCGGCGAAGCCGATGTTTGTCTCGGGGTTTCGCCGCATGGCAGAAGGTTCGTCGCACGTGTGTGGGGCCATGAAGTCGCGTGGGGTTCCAACACCGGCGGACAGCACGTGAGCACAGGAAGTCAGAGGAAAGGGAGGGCCGACACCGTTGGATCGCCCGCCACCGGCCGCACTATCTGGGCTGGCGCGGACACCGCTGTTTCCATCGAACGAGAGGTGGTCTCCGGTCACGCTTACGCGATCCTCGCACCCGAAGCCTGAACACACCGGGCTGGTGCGGAAACGACAACCCGACGAACAAGTCGGTAGATGGTGATTCTGACCCGTAACCCTTGGGCCCCGGCGCTTCTGGCGCCGGGGCCCTCG
>DASWMR010000212.1:0-2390 GCA_036399635.1 Actinoplanes sp.
CCCCGGGCGGCTACCGGCATGAGGCGCGGCGGGCGATTCTCGTACGGCGTGGACAGCACCACCGTGGTCCGCGTCGTCACGCTCGCGGCTGTCCGGATCTCCTGCAGGAGCCGTTCCAGATCGGCCGGGCCGCCCACCCGCACGAGCAGCATGTAGAAGTCCTCCCCGGCCACCGAGTAGCAGGAGTCGATCTCGGACAGGTGGGCGAGCCGCTCCGGGGCGTCGTCCGGCTGCGACGGGTCGAACGGGCGGATCGCCACGAACGCCGTCAACGGCAGCTGCAGCGCCTCGTACGACACCCGGGCCGTGTAGCCGGCGATCACCCCGCGCTGCTCGAGCCGGCGGACCCGCTGGTGCACGGCGGAGACGCTCAAGCCGACGCGCTCGGCGAGATCGGTGTAGGACAGCCGCCCGTCCCCGGTGAGGGCGCCCACGATCGCCCGGTCGATCTCTTCCACGGGCGACACCCTACCGAACAGCGCGATCGTGCCCGCCCGACGCGCGAACGATCATCAACCCGGAAATGGCCGGGGGCGGTCAGTAGCCGGTGAGAGCCCGGCTGATCACCAGGCGCTGGATCTGGTTGGTGCCCTCGACGATCTGCAGCACCTTCGCCTCGCGGAACCAGCGCTCCACCGGGTGGTCCGCCACGAACCCGGCGCCGCCCAGCACCTGGACGGCGTCGGTGGTCACCCGCATCGCCATGTCGGTCGCGAACAGCTTGGCCTGGGCCGCCTCGAGGGAGTACGGACGGCCGGCGTCCTTGAGCCGGGCCGCGGACAACAGCAGTGCCCGGGCCGCCGCGACCTGGGTGGCCATGTCGGCCAGCATGAACCCCAGACCCTGGAACGCGGCGATCGGCTTGCCGAACTGGGAGCGCTCCTTCGCGTACGCCACCGAATGATCCACTGCGGCCTGCGCCAGGCCGACCGCGCAGGCGGCGATGCCGAGCCGGCCCGCGTCGAGTGCCGCCATCGCGATGCCGAAGCCGCCACCCTCGTCGCCGACCAGCCGGTCGCCGCAGATCCGGGCGCCGTCGAAGACGATCTGGGCCGGGGGCGAGGACCGCAGGCCCATGGTGCGTTCCGGCTTCTGCGGCTCCAGCCCGGCAGTGCCGGCGTCGGCCAGCAGACACGAGATGCCCCGAGGGCCGTCTCCCCCCGTACGGCAGAAGACGTTGTAGAAATCCGCCTGGCCGGCGTGCGTGATCCAGGCCTTGGTCCCGGTGACCACCCAGTCGGCGCCGTCGCGCACCGCGCGCGTGGCGAGGTTGGCGGCGTCCGAGCCGCCCTGCGGTTCGGAGAGGCAGTACGCACCTAGCCGCTCGCCGCCGAGCATGTCGGGCAGCATCTTGCGCTGCTGCTCGGTGCCGTGCGCGAACACCGGGTAGCAGGCCAGGGTGTGCACGCTGACCGCCTCGGCGATCGCCAGCCAGCTCCCGGCCAGAACCTCCAGCACCTGGAGGTAGACCTCGTAGGGCTGGCCCGCGCCGCCGACCTCCTCCGGGTAGGGCAGGCCGAGCAGTCCGGAGCGGCCGAGCGTACGCAGCACGTCGCGCGGGAACTCGCCGCGCTCCTCAAAGTCGGCGGCCCGGGGGGCGAGCTCGCGGGTGGCCAGCTCATGGGTGAGGCCGAGGAGGTCGTGGGCCTCTTCGGTAGGGAGGATCCGGGCAACCGTCACCCGGTCAGCTTAACGGTCGTTCGGGCGGCCGTGGTGTGCCACCCGGGCGCACTGCCGGGGACCCGCGGTGACCGCTACTGATTACAGTGGCACCGTGACCGCACAGCCGCTGCTCGCCGTCGACGCGCCCAGCCTCTACTTCCGCGCCTTCCACGGCATCCCGGAGAAGGCCGCGCAGACCAGTGCCGGCGAGCCGGTCAACGCCGTACGCGGCTTCCTCGACATGCTCGCCCAGCTGATCCGCACCCGCCGCCCGGACCGCATCGTCTGCGCGCTGGACGCGAACTGGCGGCCGGCCTGGCGGGTGGCGCTGGTGCCGTCCTACAAGAAGCACCGCGTTGCCCACCGCGACGTCGAGGTGGTGCCGGCCAGCCTGGAACGGCAGGTCCCCCTGCTGCTGGAGGTGCTGGCCGCGGTCGGCATCCCGGCGTTCGGGGTGGACGGTTACGAGGCGGACGACGTGCTCGGCACCCTCGCCGCCACCCAGCCCGGTCCGGTCGAGGTGGTCTCCGGCGACCGCGACCTGTTCCAGCTGGTCGACGACGAGCGCGGCACCCGGCTGCTCTACTGCGGCCGCGGCGTGGCCAAGCTGGAGGACGCCGACAACGCGCTGGTCGAGGCCAAGTACGGCGTACCCGCCCGGTGGTACGCCGACTTCGCGGCGATGCGCGGCGACCCCAGCGACGGCCTGCCCGGCGTGCCCGGCGTCG
>DASWMR010000213.1:0-7362 GCA_036399635.1 Actinoplanes sp.
CGCTCGGCGAGGACATGAGCGGGGCCTTGCGCAACGCCGACCCGGTGCGCTACTCGGAACTCAACGCCTTGCTGCACAGCAAGCTGCGCTCCATCGCCCGGCACGCCACAGCCAACCGCATCCTCGAACAGCTCAACGGCCAGATTGTGCGCCACCAGTTTCGCCTGTCGCTGGTCCCGGGCCGACCGTCGGTCTCGCTTCCCGAGCACCTGGCCATCATCGACGCGGTCTGCGCACGCGACCCCGAGTCGGCCGAGCTGGCGATGCGGGCCCACCTGACCAGCGTGCTGGACGCGCTCACCAGCTTCGCCGCAAGCGGCACCCGCACGTATTAGGGCCATACTTCCGACCGTCAGTTGGCGTTTATCAACATCATCGCCTCGGCGCGGACCTTGCCGTCGGTCTGGAACGCGCCGCGGACCGCCGAGGTGACCGTGCGGGCGCCGACCTTGCGGATGCCGCGCATCTCCATGCACAGGTGCTCGCATTGCAGCACCACGATCACGCCGCGGGCGTCCAGCTTCTTCATCAACAGATCGGCTATCTGCGAGGTGAGCCGCTCCTGCACCTGCGGGCGGCGGGCATAGACCTCGACCAGGCGGGCCAGCTTGGACAGGCCGGTGATCCGGCCGTGCGGCCCGGGAATGTAGCCAATATGCGCGACGCCCTTGAACGGCAGCAGGTGGTGCTCGCACATGCTCATCAACTCGATGTCCTTGACCAGCACGAGTTCCTCGTGGTTGGCCTCGAACGTCGTGGTCAGCACCGCGGCCGGGTCGACCCGCAGGCCGGCGAAGAGCTCCGCGTACGCTCGGGCGACCCGGGCCGGCGTGCGTTCCAGCCCGTCCCGGTCCGGATCCTCGCCGATCGCGATGAGGATCTCGCGTACCGCCTTCTCGATGCGGCCCAGGTCGACGGCCTGCTCCACCGGCGTACCGGTGAGCTTGCCGTCGACCAGGCGCGCGGCGAGATAGTCGAGCCCGTCCCCGCTGATGTCAGTTACTGCCTTCCGATGCCGCCCCGGTGCCGTTGGAGGTCGTGCTCGGTCCGACGGCGATCTGCCCGTCCGCCTCGGCCTGTGCCTTCAGCTTCTCCCGCTCGGCGGGGGTCACCACCGGCGGCGCCTCGGACGGCAGCCGCTTGCCGAAGCCGTTGAACGGCGACATCGGCGGCCGCTTGGCGACCCGGGCGCAGATCCGGTCCATGTCCTCGCGGGTGATGGTCTCCTTCTCCATCAGCTCGAGGACCATGGTGTCGAGGACGTCGCGGTACTCGACAAGGATCTCCCACGCCTCGTCGTGCGCGAGCTCGATGAGCGCACGCACCTCGGCGTCGATGTCGGCGGCGACCGAGTCGGAGTAGTCCCGCTCGTGGCCCATGTTGCGGCCCATGAACGGCTCGTCGCCGCTGGTGCCGTACTTGACCGCACCCAGCTTGAAACTCATGCCGTACTGGGTGACCATGGCCCGGGCCAGGCCGGACGCCTTCTCGATGTCGTTGCCGGCGCCGGTGGTGGGCTCGTGGAAGACGAGCTCCTCTGCCGCGCGGCCACCCAGCGCGTACGCCAAGGTGTCGATCATCTCGGCGCGGGTCTGGGTGTACTTGTCCTCGGTCGGCAGCACCAGCGTGTGACCGAGGGAGCGGCCACGCGGCAGGATCGTCACCTTGTGCACCGGCGCCGAGTGCGGCAGTGCGTACGCCACCAGAGCGTGCCCGCCCTCGTGGTAGGCCGTGATCTTCTTCTCGTTGTCGCTCATCGCCCGGGTGCGGCGTTCCGGCCCGGCGATGACCCGGTCGATCGACTCCTCGAGGAAGTAGTTCGAGATCGCCCGCTTCTCGTTACGCGCCGTCAGCAGCGCTGCCTCGTTGATCACGTTGGCCAGGTCAGCGCCGGAGAAGCCCGGCGTCCGGCGGGCCACCGAGTCGAGGTCGACGTCGGGTGTGAACGGCTTGCCCTTGGCGTGCACCCGGAGGATCGCCTTGCGGCCCTCCATGTCCGGGTTGTCCACCGGGATCTGCCGGTCGAAGCGGCCCGGCCGCAGCAGCGCGGGGTCGAGGATGTCCGGCCGGTTGGTGGCGGCGATCAGGATGACCCCGCCCTTGGTGTCGAAGCCGTCCATCTCGACGAGCAGCTGGTTGAGCGTCTGCTCGCGCTCGTCGTGCCCGCCACCCATGCCGGCACCGCGGTGCCGACCGACCGCGTCGATCTCGTCGACGAAGACGATCGCCGGCGCGTTCGACTTGGCCTGCTCGAACAGGTCGCGGACCCGGCTGGCGCCGACGCCGACGAACATCTCGACGAAGTCCGAGCCGGAGATGGAGTAGAACGGCACTCCGGCCTCGCCGGCAACGGCCCTGGCCAGCAGCGTCTTACCCGTGCCGGGCGGGCCGAACAGCAGCACGCCCTTCGGGATCTTGGCGCCGAGAGCCTGGTACTTCGCCGGGTTCTGCAGGAAGTCCTTGATCTCGTGGAGCTCCTGGACCGCCTCGTCGGCGCCCGCCACGTCGGCGAACGTCGTCTTGGGCGTGTCCTTGGTGATCATCTTCGCCTTGGACTTGCCGAAGTTGAGCACCCGCGAGCCGCCACCCTGCATCTGCGACATGAAGAGCAGCAGGAGGATCACCAGAATGGCGATCGGCAGCAGGTTGATCAGCAGACTGAAGAGGATGTTGTCGCCGGAGACCGTGGTGTCGATCGTCCCGGTGATCCGGCTGGCGGCCTTGGCCTGCTGGACGTCCTCCCAGATGTCCCTCGTGACCTCATACGGGTACTGAGTTTCGATCTTGTCGGTCGTCTTGCCCTCGAACTTCTCCGGCGCGGCCAGATCGATCTGGAGCGTCTGCTCCTTGTCTTTCTGCACGACTTGCTTGATGCCGGGCTTGCTGAGGCGCTCGAGTGCCACCGAGGTATCAACCCGCTGGTAACTCGGACCGCTGGTGAAGAAAGAGCTCAGCGCTATCACACCGGCGATCACGAGAATGATCCAGACCACCGGGCGGCGGAAGAAACGCGTACGTTCCATACTGTTGTCGGGCGCCAAGCGCCCGGACCCTCCTGATCGGCGTCCTGGTCACCTCATCGTCACCGCCGGGGGCGGCCGCCGGACCGATCCCCCGCGCGGGGGCGGGAATCGTCCGGCTCCTCCGGCGCACGTGACACGGCGCCATCGGTCACTCGACGGTACACCGTGGGTGCCGGTCGCGAACCCGTGAGCCCACTGCGCCGACACCTCGGCGTCCCCGCCCGTTCAGCCAGCTTTCGTGGCAAAACCGCCCATAAAGACGATTTCTGAGAAGACGCTGAGAAAGTGGTTCAGCTACGGGCGTACACCTCGGGCTTCAACACCCCGACGTACGGCAGCTCTCGGTAGCGCTCGGCGAAGTCCAGACCGTATCCGACGACGAAGTCGTTGGGAATGTCGAAGCCGACGTACCGCACCGGAACCTTCACCTTGACCGCGTCCGGCTTGCGGAACAGCGCCACCACGTCGACGGTGGCCGGCTGCCGCGACTGCAGGTACTTGCGCAGCCAGGAGAGCGTGAGACCGGAGTCGACGATGTCCTCGACGATCACCACATGCCGGCCGGTGATGTCGCGATCCAGGTCCTTGAGGATGCGCACGACGCCCGAGGACGTGGTGCCCTGGCCGTAGGAGGAGACGGCCATGAACTCCATCTCGATGCAGGGACCGTGATTGCCCAGTGCCCGGGCGAAGTCGGCCATGAACATGACCGCGCCCTTCAGCACACAGACCAGAAGGACACCGCCCTCGGAGTCGGCGTGGTCCGCGGACACCTGCTTCGCGAGTTCGGCGATCTTTTCCCGGATCTGCTCCTCGGAAATGATCACGTGGTCGATGTCGGCGTCGTACCAGGTGCCAGCCATGGGGCTAAGACTGCCGCATGAAGGTTGCCGGTGGTCGCACGGGGCTGCCATCCGGTACCGGATTTTCCCTGGAAAAGCGCCCGTTCCGCCCGGTGCGGCCGGTGCCGGCCCAGCCTAGTGAGAGTTCTCACAAGCGCACGAGCTCGCCCGCCCGCCGCTCGACCAGAATGCCGCCGGGCAGGTGGACCGCCCCCTGACCGTGCCACTGGGTGATCAACGTATCCAGCGCGACCACATGCCGGTGCGAAAGCTGCCCGCCAGGCGCGCCAAGGCGCTGACACCAGGCGTGCAGCACCCGGGTACGAACGGCGGGAGCCATCTCGGCCAGCGCCGAGGCTGACAGGCCGCCGGCGGTACGGGCCCGGTCGTACGCCTCGGTGGCCAGCTCCTCCAGTACGGCGTTGTCCGCGGCGATCTGCTCGGCGGAGCGCGCCAGGTTGGCCACCACGGCCGGCCCCAGCGCCTCGACCAGCGACGGCAACGCCGACCCGCGCACCCGGGACCGGGCGAAGGCCGGATCGACGTTGTGCGGGTCGTCCCATGGCACGAGCTTGAGCGCGGCGCACGCCCGGCTGGTCTCGGCCCGCGAAATGTCCAGCAGCGGCCGCACGAAGATTCCCTTGCGGCGCGGCATCCCGGCCAGCCCGCGCGGTCCGGCACCCCGGGCGAGCGCGAGCAGCACGGTCTCGGCCTGGTCGTCGCGGGTATGCCCGAGCAGCACCGCCACCGCACCGGCCCGCTCGGCGACCGAACAGAGCGCGGCATAGCGGGCGGTGCGCGCCGCCGCCTCCGGCCCGCCGCGCCCGTCCACCGTCACCGTGGCCACCTCGACCGGCTCGAAGCCGGCCTCGCGGGCCCACTGGGCGACGTCGCGCGCCCGCTCGGGGGAGCCCGCCTGCAGCCCGTGGTCGACGGTCACCAGCCCGACCCGGCCGCCGACGAACCGGGCGGACGCCGCGAGGGCCAACGAATCCGCGCCGCCCGAGCAGGCGACCAGCACCAGGCCGTCGGCCGGCAGAGCGCGGCGGACGGCCAGCCGGACCGCCGCCACCGGCGCCGGGATCTGGGCCACTAAAGCTGGTCCTGTCCCCCGATCGCGGCCGGCGACCCGTGCACCCGGGCCACCCACGCGTCCGGGTCGCCCAGCTCGGTCAACCGCGGCAGGGTCAGCGGGGAGTCGAAGATCTTGTTGAAGCCGGTCATCCCGACCCGCTCCACGACACCGTGCACGAATTTGCGGCCCTCGGCGTACTGCCGCATCTTGACCTCGATGCCGAGCAGCCGCCGGATCGCCTTCTCCAGCGGGTTGCCGCCCTCGCGGCGGCGGTTGAACTTGGCTCGGATCGACTCGACAGTCGGGATGACCTCGGGCCCGACGCCGTCCATCACGAACTCGGCGTGCCCCTCGAGCAGGGTCATGAGCGCGGTCAACCGGTCGAGCACCGCCTTCTGCCCGGGGGTCTGCACGATGTCCAGCACCGACGAGCGGCTCTCCGGATCGCGCAGCGCCTCGGACATCGTGGCGACCCCGCGGCGCAGCCGTTCCAGAATGTGCTCGCTGCTCTGCGAGGCGTCGACGAACGCCTGCACCTCGCCGAGGAAGTAGCCCCGCATCCAGGGGACCGCGGTGAACTGGGTGCGGTGGGTGACCTCGTGCAGGCAAACCCAGAGCCGGAAGTCCCGCGGGTCGGCGCCGAGCCGACGCTCCACCTCGACGATGTTCGGCGCGTTCAGCAGCAGCTGGCCGGGGGCGCCGGAGAACACCTCGTACTGCCCGAGGACACGACCGGAGAGGTAGGCGAGGACCGTACCCGCCTGCACGCCGGTGACCCGGGAGCCGATCGCGTCGGCCAGCCCGCCCGGCTGCTTGTCGCCGGACAGCCGGCTGACCAGCGGGATGATCACCTGCTTGAGGCCCTCGATGTTCACCGCCGACCAGTCCTTGCGGTCGACCACCCGCACCGGCGGCACCTCGCCCTGCACGATCAGCCCGGTGTAGGCCGCGACGTGCTCGGCTGCCTCGTCGGTCAGCACCCGCAGATCGGACACCACCGACATCGCATCCTCGTAGGAAACCGCGGGGCCGGATTTTGAGAGCGCGCCCGCGGTCGCCGCGGCCAGATCCCAGTCAACGAACTGCGCCATGGCCCCACCGTACCCGCGGATATCCACCCTGCCCTCCGGTGGAAACCCCTAACAACCGCAGGACACCAAGGCCGCGGCCACCCTGTCGAGCGCCGCCTTGCCGGTCACCGCGTCCGTCGACCCGCTCGCCATGATCGCGAAGACCAGCAGCCGGCCGTCGACGGTGATCAGCTGACCGGCCATCGTGTTGACCCCGCTGAGCGTGCCGGTCTTGGCCCGCACCACGCCCTGGCCGACCTGATTGGGCCGCGGCGAAACGAACCGCTTCGCCATCGTTCCGGACCAGCCGGCCACCGGCAGCCCGCCGAAGATCCCGGTGAGTGCGGGCTCTTCACCGTCCGCGGCGATCGCCAACAGCTGGGTGAGCAGCGCCGGGCTGATCCCGTTCTTCCGGGACAGTCCGCTGGCGTCATAGAGCTCGACTTCGTCGCCGTCGAGCCCGAGCGCGCGCAACTGCCCGACGATCGCCTCGCTCGCCCCCTCGAACGACCCCGGCTGACCCGAGGCCAAGGCCACCAGCCGTCCCAGCGCCTCGGCGATCGTGTTGTCGCTCTGCTCCAGCATCCAGTCGGTCACCTGCACCAACGGCGGCGACTCCACCCGGCCGAGCTCGGCCCCCGCGGCCGACGCCGCCTTTTCCGGCGCCCGCCCCCGCTGAACCGTCGAGGCGGGCACGCCGAGCAGCCGGGCAAAGGCCTTCCCCGCCGAGATCGCCGGATCGCCGTACCGCGGATCCCCGCCGTACTCGTGATGCACCGGCTTGATCCGCCCCGCGTTGGTCATCAACGCCTGGATCCGGGACACTTGCCCACCCGGCGAGATGTCGCCCGCCGACCAGCCGACCGCCGTCTCGGGCCCGGTGAACAGCGACGTGTCGACCAGCACCCGAGTCGGCGCGGTGCCACCGAGCGCCTTCTTCACCTGCGCGGCCAGCTGATCGAGCCGGGCCGCCCCCGGAAACTGCCCGTCCTTACCCACCGAGAGCGTCGCATCGCCACCGCCGACCAGCACGACCACGCCCGGCTCCGCACCCGCCACCGCCCGCGTCGCCAGCCGATAGGCCGGCCCCAGCTTGGCCAGCGCGGCAGCCGCGGTCAGCAGCTTGGTGGTCGAGGCCGGCGTGGTCATCATCTCCGCATTGCGGCTGTAGAGCACCTCGTCCGACGCCACATCCTGCACCGCCACGTGCACCTTGGTGCCGAGTGCGCGAGACCGAACGAGCGGATCCAACACCCCCCGCACCCCCGCCACACTCGGCGCCTTGCCCCCACCGTCCGCGGCCGCCAACACCGGCGTAGGCGTCGGCTCCGGCGTACTGGTCACGCTCGGCG
>DASWMR010000214.1:0-3067 GCA_036399635.1 Actinoplanes sp.
GCCCGACCAAGGCGCATCACCAGGCGACGTACGGGGGCCGCGACTACGGCGACTTCCGTGGCGAGTTCGCCGAGGCGGTACGCGGGTGGTCCGCCGAACCCTGGGCCGAGCTGTTCGCCGAGTCGGGTGCCCGCTACGTCATCCCGGTGACCAAGCACCACGACGGCTTCCGGCTCTGGCCGTCCGAGGTGGCGCACCCGCACCGCCCCGGCTGGTCGACCGAGCGTGACGTCATCGGCGAGCTGGGCGCCGCGGTCCGCGAGCGTGGGCTGCGGCTCGGCCTCTACTACTCCGGCGGCCCGGACTGGAGTTTCGACCACCTGCCGATCCGGCGGATGGCCGACATCGCGGCCAGCATGCCGAGCAGCCCCGAATACCTGCGGTACGTGGACGCTCAGTGGCGCGAGCTGATCGCCCGCTACCAGCCGAGCATCCTGTGGAACGACATCGGCTACCCACCCGCGGCCGAGCCGGAAAAGCTGATCGTCGACTACTACGCCGAGGTTCCCGACGGCGTCGTCAACGACCGTTTCGGCACCCCGGATCCGGACGTGCGCACCCCCGAGTACGCCCGCCGGGCCGACACCGACCCCGAGGTCTGGGAGACGGTCCGCGCGGTCGGCATCTCGTTCGGCTGGAACCGCCAGGAGACCGAGTTCCTGACCGTCGGTGAGCTGACGCTGCTGCTCGCCGACGTGGTCAGCAAGAACGGCAACCTGCTGCTCGGAGTGACCCCCGACGACCACGGTGACATCCCGGCACCGCAGCGCGACCTGCTGCGCGGCATCGGGCAGTGGCTGCAGGCGCACGGCGAGGCCGTCTACGGCACCCGCCCGTGGACCAGGGCCGAGGCGACGACCGCGGACGGCCGCCCGGTGCGCTTCACCCGCCGGGACGAGGTCGTCTACGGCATCATTCCCGGCGCCGACGGCGACCCGGCCGCGTTGGCCGCGTCGATTCCCGGCTTCGAGATCCCCGCGGGCGCCGAGGTCAGGTCGATCGGCACAGATGTGTTCGCGATCCGAGGCGCCTAACTCTGGGCGCCAAGCTGGGGGCGCCTAACTCGGTGCGTACGCGTTCGCCTGCAAGCCGTACAGCTCGGCGTACCGCCCACCGGCCGTGACCAGGTCCTCGTGCCGCCCGGCCTCCACCAGGCGGCCCTTGTCGAGCACGATGATCTGGTCAGCCCCGGTCACCGTGGAGAACCGGTGCGACACGATGACCGTGATCGCGCCGGTCCGCGCGGCCAGCTCCCGCGCCCGGGTCATGTACCGCTCGAAGATGGCGTGCTCGCTCGGCGCGTCGAGCGACGCGGTCGGCTCGTCCAGCACGAACAGCAGCGGTGCCGAGCGCATCGACGCCCGGGCCAGCGCGGTCTTCTGCCACTGTCCCTCGGAGAGCTCCACCCCGTCGAACTTGCGGCCCAACTGCGTGTCCACGCCGTCCGGCAGACGGTCGACGAGGTCCTGCGCGTCCGCCGCCCGCACTGCCTCCGCCACGGCTGCCCGGTCCTCGAGACGCGACAGGTCACCCAGGCCGACCGTCTCGGCGAAGCGGATCTGGAACCGGCCGAAGTCCTGGAACGCCGCGCTCGTGCGGGTCCGCCATTGCGCGGTGTCCAGGTCGGACAGATCGACGTCGTCGATCCGGATGGTGCCCGAGTCCGGGCGGTAGAACTTACACAGCAGCTTGATCAGTGAGGTCTTGCCCGAGCCGTACTCGCCGACCACGGCCACCACGGAGCCGGCCGCGAGGTGACAGCTGAGCTCGTCGAGGGCCGGCCGGTCGGTGCCGGGATAGGCGAAACGCACCCGGTCGAACGTGATGCCGTGGCGCAGCACGGCCGGCGCGGGGCGGTTGCCGGTGGCGGCGGCGCGCTGCTCGGCGACATAGTCGCGCAACCACAGGTACGCCTCCATCACCCCGCCGCTGCCGATCGCCTGGGTGGCCCGCATGACCGTCTGCTGGATGGAGTCGCGGAGCGTCACGGCGATCGTGATGGCCAGCACGATGTCGCCGACCGACCCCTGACCGTGCGCCACCCGGTAGACAACCATCGCGAGCCCGCCGGTGAAGCCGGCCGTGAAGACGGCCCACCCGGCCATCTTCCAGGCGGCCGCCCGCAGCCGCGACTTGATCCGTCCCTGCACCGCGGCGTCCCAGGCCTGCGCCTGCCGCCGGGCGAGCTCGTCGCCCGCTCCCGCCACCCGGATCTCCTTGCCGCCCGCCGCCTCGGTGGCGAGGTTGAACAGGTGACGCTGCAACCGGAACTCCTCGGCGGTGTCGGTCTCCGCCTGACTGACCCCGCGCTGGCCGAGACGGTCGAACCACAGCGGAACGCTCGCGAACACCAGCAGCAGCAACAGCCACGGGCTCACCGCACCGAGCAGAGCCAACATCAGCACGAGTTTGATCGCGCTGAACACCACGTCCACCGCGATCCAGGCGCCGAACGCCAGCTGCCAACCCGCGCCCTGCACGAGCGTGACCCTGTCCAGGAAGTCGGTGCGCTCCAGGTGTTCCAGGCCGTCCAACCCGGCGATGTCGGCCTGGATCTGCCGTCCGACGTGCAGCAGTCCGATCGGCTCCACCAGCGTGAAGAGCAGGGTCGTGTCGAGGATGCCCAGGTAGGCGATGGCGGCCACGGTGAGGGCCGCGCCGGCGGCCGCGATGACGACAGCCCGGGTGTCCCCGGCGACGATCGCGTTCACCGCGGCGCGCAGGGTGAGGGCGGTGCCGGCCACCATGACGGCCGATGCCACCTTCGTGGCCATCATCGCCGCGGTGCGCGCCGGGTACAGCCGCCCGGACAGGCCGATCAACTCGATCCACAGGCGTACGTATCGCCAGCGCAGCGACTTGGCCGGGGAATCCGCCGTCATATCAGCTCGCCTTCTTCAGTGCGGTCGTCGTAGCCGCGGTTGAAGCGGTCGGCCTGAATGGCGAACATCTTGGCGTACTGCCCGCCCGCCGACATCAACTCGTCATGCGTGCCCGACTCGGCGATCTGGCCGCCGTCGAGCAGCACGATCCGGTCGGCCTGCCGGACCGTGGAGAGTCGGTGCGA
>DASWMR010000215.1:0-5284 GCA_036399635.1 Actinoplanes sp.
ACGGACCCGGTCGAGGAGCTCGTCGAGGAGGTCGGCGGCGTCCAGCCGGGACAGGGTGGCGTCGGTCACGGCCTCAAGACGGCGCAGCCGCTCGACGTCCCGGATCCCCATCACATCGGCCACAGTCGCAGCCTACGGCCCGGCGCCGGCACGGCGGGGTAGGGCATGCCCGACTCCTTGCTCTGCTCACCTATCCGCACAGTCGGCGTAGTGCCTAAAGGTGAGCAGAGCAAGGTAGTGCCTATCTAGGTGAGCAGAGCAAGCTGGTGCGTACTGGTGAGCAGAGCAAGGCCGGCGCTCGCCCGCCTCAGGCGTTCCAGGCGTCGATCGCCTCGCGGTCGTGGTCGAAGCTGAGGATGGAGATCGTCGCGGTGCCCAGTTTCAGCCGCCCGCCGCCGCTCGGTGGCAGCCCGATCCAGCGTGCCCCGGCCATCCGCAGCGCGTGGCCGTGCGCGACCAGCGCCACGTCGCCCTGGTCGAGGAAGGTGCGGGCCCGGGCCAGCACCCGGTCGAGCCGCTCGGCGACCTGCTCGGGTGTCTCCCCGCCGGGGGCGCCGTCGGCCCACAGCCACCAGCCCGGTGCGGTCTGGTGGATCGTCGCGGTGGTGACCCCCTCGTACTCGCCGTAGTGCCACTCGGCGAGGTCCTCGGTCGTCTCGGTCACGGTGAGTCCGGCCAGGTCCGCGGTGCGCAGCGCGCGCTTGCGCGGGCTGCAGATGACCGCGGCGAACTGCCGCCCGACGAGCCGTTTGCCGGCCGCCGCGGCCTGCGTCTCGCCCTCCGCGGTCAGATCCAGATCGGTGTACGACGTGTGCCGACCGTTCGCACTCCACTCGGTCTGCCCGTGCCGGATGAGCACGATTTCCGCCATAGACGTTCCACCCCCTGGTCCCTTTCTACTCCGACCCCGCGCACCGGGCGCGCTTTCCTGGATCCGGAGATTTCCCGGCTCTGCCGGAGCATGAACCTGTACGGCCGCTCACGCCCGGCGGCGCCCCACGGCCCGGTGTGGCAGTGGATCGCCCTCCAGAGCCCGGTACCAGGCACGTCGCGTATTTTCCCAGATCTGGATCTTGAAGTTAGGCGGCGTTGAGCAGGTCGTCGAAGGAGACCGTGAGGGCGAAGGGGTCGGTGACCGTGACCGGCTCGCGGCGCTCGAGTTCGCCGGCGAGCTCGCCGGCCGCGCGGTCGATGCGGGCCCGCAGGGTGCCCGCCGCGGAGTCCGCACCCCAGTCGTCGCTCGCGGCGAAGACGGCGGTCGGCACGACCACCGCGCGCAGGTAGGCGAAGAGCGGACGCAGCGCGTGTTCCAGTGCCAGCGAGTGTCGCGCGGTGCCGGCCGTGGCGCCGAGCAGGACCGGCTTGTCGGCCAGGGCGTCCTTGTCGAGCACGTCGAAGAAGGACTTGAACAGGCCGCTGTAGCTGGCGGTGAAGATGGGGCTCACGGCGATCACCGCGTCCGCCGCGGCCACCGCGTCCAGGGCGTCCTTGAGCGCGGCCGGCGGGAAGCCGGTGAGCAGGTGGTTGGTGATGTCGTGGGCCAGTTCGCGCAGCTCGACCACCCGAACGCTCAGGTGGACGTCGCGCTCGCCGGCCGCCGCGACCGTGGCCGCGGCGAGCTGGTCGGCGAGCAGGCGGGTGGACGACGGCTGGCTCAGGCCGGCGGTGACCACGACCAGGGTGCGCTGTTTCATGCCGGGACCTTCGCATTCTTTGCGGCGAGCAGGGACGCGTGCGTGGGCGCGTCGGGGACGTGGGCCGGCTTGCGCGCGGCGAACTCCTTGCGCAGCACCGGGACGACCTCGGCGCCGAGCAGGTCGAGCTGCTCCAGGACGGTCTTCAGCGGCAGGCCGGCGTGGTCCATCAGGAACAGCTGGCGCTGGTAGTCGCCGACGTAGTCGCGGAAGCCCAGGGTGCGGTCGATGACCTGCTGCGGGCTGCCGACGGTCAGCGGCGTTTCGCGGGTGAAGTCCTCGAGCGACGGGCCGTGGCCGTAGACCGGGGCGTTGTCGAAGTACGGCCGGAACTCGGTGACCGCGTCCTGGCTGTTCTTGCGCATGAACACCTGGCCGCCGAGGCCGACGATGGCCTGGTCGGTGCCGCCGTGGCCGTGGTGCGCCCAGCGCGAGCGGTAGAGCTCGATCATCCGCTGGGTGTGCTCGGCCGGCCAGAAGATGTGGTTCGCGAAGAAGCCGTCACCGTAGTAAGCGGCCTGCTCGGCGATCTCCGGGCTGCGGATCGAGCCGTGCCAGACGAACGGCGGGATGTCGTCGAGCGGGCGCGGGGTCGAGGTGAACGACTGCAGCGGGGTGCGGTACTTGCCCTTCCAGTCGACCACGTGCTCGCGCCACAGCCGGTGCAGCAGCGCGTAGTTCTCGACCGCGAGCGGAATGCCGGCCCGGATGTCCTTGCCGAACCACGGGTAGACCGGGCCGGTGTTGCCGCGGCCCATCATCAGGTCGACCCGGCCCTCGGACAGGTGCTGCAACATCGCGTAGTCCTCGGCGATCTTCACCGGGTCGTTGGTGGTGATCAGCGTCGTGGACGTGCTCAGCAGCAGCTTCTCGGTCTGCGCGGCGATGAAGCCGAGGACCGTGGTGGGTGAGGACGGGACGAACGGCTCGTTGTGGTGCTCGCCCAGCGCGAAGACGTCCAGGCCGACGGCCTCGGCGTGCTTCGCGATGGTGACGATGTTCCTGATGCGCTCGTGCTCGGTCGGCGTCCGCCCGTTCACGGGGTCGGTGGTGACGTCTCCGACGGTGAAGATCCCGAACTGCATGACCCGCTCCTGAGCTTCTCGGCCGGGGCCTTCGATCGCCTCGGTTCTGCCGGCTACAACAGTGCCCTTCGGCCAAGTATTTCAAAATTCAAGAACATAGGACAGCGGTACGGATCACAGCAGGCTTCCCCTAGTCGTGTGTAAGTGACCCGCAAGCGCGACATTATCGTGACCCCACGCGCTGTGGATCGTTTTATCCGTGCCCTAATGTGCACCCGCACCTCGTGTGTGGGCGAATTGATGCGACGGTCGACGCCGCGTCATAAACTGGCGGGACCTGGCCGGCTCCGGCAAGCTCCCGCGCTCGACTGCCGTTGACCGCGATAGATCCGTAAGCGCCGGAGGAACCCGTGCCCGACTCGCCGCGCACCATCGACCCCTCGGCGCGGGTGGAGTCCTGGCCCGGCAACGCCGACGTCGAGTGGGACTCGTTCAATTCGGACGCCTACTTCGCGCTCAACTACGGCAGCCTCCACCGCGAGGATCTGGAGATCATCCGGATCGTCGCCGACCACTTCCAACAGTGGGCGCCGCGCCGCTGGCGGGCCAACGCCATCGACGTCGGCTCGGGCACTAACCTCTACCCCGCGTTGACCATGCTGCCGTTCGCCGGCGAGGTCACCCTCTACGAGCGGGCGTTCCCCAACTGCACCTGGCTCACCCGGCAGCTCGGCGAACCGACCGGCTCATGGTGGCAGTTCTGGGCGGCGATCAGCGGCGGCCGGCCGGAGTACAGCCGGATCAACAAGCCGTTCGAGCAGTTGCAGAGCCGCGCCACCGTGGTCCGGGGCAACGTCTTCGCCCTGGAACCGGATCAGTACGACATGGGCACGATGTTCTTCGTCGCCGAGTCGATCACCACGCGGCTCGACGAGTTCGAGCGGGCCACCAGGCGGTTCGTCGATTCGCTGACTGCCACGGCGCCGTTCGCCGCCGCGTTCATGCGCGACTCCTCGGGCTACCTCGTGGCCGGCCAGTCCTTCCCGGCCTGCTCGATCACCGAAAAAGACGTCGAACGGTGTCTTGCCGATGTGGCGTACGTCGACCACATTCAGGTGGTGGACTCGAGCGATCTGCGCGACGGCTACTGCGGCATGATCGTGGCCACCGGCCGGAAGAAGTAGACCCGGCCGCCGGATAACGTAACCCGGCCCACGGATGGGTAGGTGACGGCGAACCCATGCAGCTCAAGCCGCGTCAGCAGATCCTGGACATCTGGCGGCACACCGCGCGGATGTCCTATCACGACGGCCGGTGGGACCCCGGCGGTCGCGACGGCAGCAACTCGATCAGCGACGCGGAGCAGCTGCTCTGCGTCATGGCGCCGGCGACCGAGCTGTCGCTGTTCCGGCTGGACCGGCCGGACACCGCGGCCGCCGACGTGCTCGACACGCTGAGCGTGCTCGGCGACGACATCCAGGTGCCGCAGCGGCTGCTGCAGGCCCTGACGCTCTACATCGACCGGTACACCGGCCCGGACGGCACCCCGCAGTTCTCCGGCGGCTCCTACTTCAGCAGCAACGGTGACGGTGCGGAGATCAAGCAGGAGCAGCGCGAGCTCGACGTCGTCGACTCGTTCTCCATCTCGGTCACCCTGATGCTCGCCGTGGTCGGCTTCACCAAGGTGTTCCGCCAGGTGGTCACCCGGGCCACCCTGCTCGCCCAGATCGACGACCTGGAGGACAAGGCGAACCGGCGGCTGACCGCCGCCCTTGTCGGCCTGCTGCGCAGCTTCTCGGTGAACGTCTTCTCGGCCGACGACAGCTTCGGCCAGGAGTTGGTCCGCACGGTCAACCAGGAGCGCCGGCCCACCCGGCAGGTCGTCGAGGAGCTGCGCGCGGCGCTCGGCGAGATCAACGTGCGGCTCCGCGACGACGTCACCATCGGTTCCGGTGCCGCCGAGGGCAGCGAGCTCGAGATCCCCAACCGGCTCTTCGAGTGCGGCTGGTCCTGGGGCCTGGTCCGCGGTGCACCCGAGATCGAGACGTCGACCGAGATCGGTGTACAGCGCGACGGCCCGGCCGAGAACGCCCCGTACCTCTACTTCACCACGGTGGCTCTGGACGCCATCCAGGCCCTCTCCTCCGAGCGCACCCGGCTGCTCGGCCTGCTCGATCAGGAGCAGTCCCGGCTGGCCGGCGCACTCCAGCTGCGCTTCGAGCTGACCCGGTCGTACTGGGCGACGATCGCCACCTTCGGCTCTGGCCGCTGGCCGCTGGAGGACCTGCCCTGGCAGACCACCGACGGCGTCGCGTTCGACTACTTCAGCCTGCTGGTCAGCGGCATGGTCATGCAGAACATGGTGGCCGTCCGGGCGTCCAACGCCGACCTGCGCCGGGTCGCCCTGGTGCTGGAGGAGCTCGCCAACCGCAGCCGGATCACCCGCCGCTCGACGTTCGGCGAGACCGCGGTCAACGTGCACCACCCCGGCGTCACCGTGACGCTGGTCGGCAGCGACGACGCCGGCGGCCCGATGCTGAGCTGGACCGTCACCGACATGTCCCC
>DASWMR010000216.1:0-2601 GCA_036399635.1 Actinoplanes sp.
ATCGCGGTGTCCGGCGGCGAGTACTTCTCGGCGTTCGTGGCCAGCTCGGTCAGGATCGTGGCGATCATGTCCCGCTCGCCGTAGGCCTTGGGTAGCTCGGCGGGCAGGTTGTCGAGCACGAACCGGCGGCGCAGACCGGCCGGCAGCTCCTCGACCGCGTTGCGTAACGCCTCCGGCAGGTCGAACGGTCCGGCCGGCGTACCACCGATCTCGCCGTCCTCGCTGGTCGCGGAGAGCAGGCGGTCGACCAGCCGGGCCAGCTCACCGGCCCGGGTGCCGATGATCCGCACCGCGTCGCGGCGGCCCAGGTCGCCCATCGAGTCCCAGTGCCGGCTGAGCGTGTCGGCGTACCCCTTGATCACCGTGACCGGCGTGCGCAGCTCGTGGCTGGTGACCGCGACCCAGAGATCGCGGTTGTGCTGCCGCCGGGCCTCCACGGCGTCGCCGTGCACCGGCAGATCGGGGCGGCCGGCGTAGAGCCGGCCGATGTGCCCGGCGAGCAACTCGAGCACGGCGTGGTGCTCGGCGGACGGTTCGCCGTCCGGCTCGCCGAAGTAGACGTGCAGCGAGCCGACGATCGCGTCGCCCACCTCGCACCGGGCGCCGAGCATCCGGTGCAGGTCGCCGCCCTCGATCTGCTGGACGAACTCGGCGTTCAGTGAGTTGAGCGGGAGCACCAGGGTGCGGCCGCCGAGCAGCCGGACGTCGTCGCGGTCGACCCGCCGGCCGAGCGCGGCGGTGCAGGCGCCGGTGGCCGCGATGATCCGGCCGTGGCCGGGCGCGTACTCGGCGAAGCCGGCTCCCCGGCCGCCGAGTACCTCCTGGGCGAGGCGGACGATCTGCTGCAGCACGGGCAGACCCGCCTCATCGGCGTTGATCCGGTCGAGCACCGCGATCTGACCTCGGATGAGGGCGCTGTAGTCGGGTCGCTCCGGCATGTCTGCGAGTCTGCCTCGCTCCACGGCCTTTTGGGCGGACGGCGACATCCGGATTCGGTCGGAATCTCCGGCAGTGGCTGACGTCACATTCTGCCGAGGTGCTCGAGGACGAAGCCGGGCCGATCGGTGATCACGCCGTCCACCTCCTGGGCCAGGATCAGCTTGAGATCGGCTTCCTCGTTCACGGTCCAGACGTACGCCCGGTGGCCGGCGGCGCGGAGCGCGGCGAGCAGCCCCGGCCGGGAGCGGACCAGCCCGATGCCCGGCCCGGCGATCTTCGCGCCGAACGGCAGCCGTCCGCGGCCGATCCCGGGCGGCAGGATCTCCAGCAGGTAGACCGTCGGGATGGTGGGCGCCTGGGCGCGGATCCGGCGCAGTGCCAGGGCCGCGAAGGACATCACGGTCACCCGCACCGGGTCGTCCGGCCGCTGGTCGGCCAGCCCGTGCCGGCGCAGCACCTCGATCAGGCGGCGCTCGACCTCGGCGCCGTACCGTGACGGGTGCTTGGTTTCGATGAGTAACCGGACCTGCCGGCCGGACTCACGCACCGTGGCCAGCAGCCGGTCCAGCGTCAGCAGCCGGGTGTAGTCCGGCGGCGGTTCGGTGTCGGCCGGATAGCCGGGGTGCCAGGAGCCGAAGTCGAGCGCGTCGAGTTGCGCCAGAGTCTTGGAGCTGACCAGGCCGCGGCCATTGCTCGTGCGGTTCAGCCGCCGGTCGTGCACGCAGACCAGATGCCCGTCGCGGGTCAGCCGCACGTCGCACTCCAGGCCGTCGGCGCCCTCGTCCAGGGCCCGCAGATAGGCCGCCAGGGTGTGTTCGGGGAGAGCGTCGGCGCCACCACGGTGCGCGAAGACCAGCGGCCGCCCGTCGCTCACCGCACGTGGGCCGGTTGCCCGTCCTCACTGACCATGTCCCGGCCGATGGCGGCCCAGGACTGCATGCCGCCGTCCAGGTTGCGGACGTTGTCCCAGCCGTTGCCGACCAGGTAGGAGACGACCTGGCCGGAACGGCCGCCGGAGCGGCAGACGACGACCACGTCGGCGTCGGTGGGCAGCTCGCTCATCCGGGCCGGGATCTCCATCATCGGAACGTGGTGGGCGCCGGGTGCGTGGCCGGCCGTCCACTCGTCCGGCTCACGCACGTCCAGCAGGTAAGCGCCGGAGTCGACCTGGTCCGCTGTCACGCTGGGAATCTGAGGTCCGAACACGGGCACAAGGGTACGGCGTGAATTTCCGGCGCGCGGTCATCCGGCGCTCCGACACGAAACTCGCGCCGGAGTCGGCGTACGCCCGCGGTGGTGTTTTTCAGCTGGCGGCCGGCTTGATGTTCGCCGTCATCCACTCGCTCATCTTGTCGTCGCGGACCGCGTCGAAGAGCGCGAGCGCCTTCTCCCGGTCGGAGACCACCACCGACTGCCCGCTGATCGTCTCGCTGCCCTTGTTCGGGGTGGTGATGAAGGTGAGGTCGTCGGCCCGGACGTTGCGGAACTGGCCGGCCATGTCGGTGAGCGAGAAGTCGTGGTCCACGGTGACGGCCTTGGTGACCGCCTTGAGGAAGTCGTCGAGTTTGCCCGGGTTGGTGAGCGTGCCACTGCTGGACGCCTTGCTCATCAACGCCTTCAGGAACTCCTGCTGGTGCTTCATCCGGTCGAAGTCGCCGCGCG